>JABABE010000163.1 GCA_014238395.1 Candidatus Kaiserbacteria bacterium | reverse complement strand
ATCATATTCTTCATAATGCCACAGTCCATCATCTTCATTTTCATCTGCAGTAAAACGATCAAGTACTTGCCAATTATTTCCGTTATCAATTGAAGTAGATACTACGAGTCCTTCTGCAGGTTTAGTGGAGGTACTAGTATCAGCTGATGTTGACACATATCTATAAAAGCTCATTTTTGGGGATATCATATTTGTCAAGTTTACGCTATCAACTGGAATCATTGTACACACATTATCACAATTTTTTGCGCCAGCTACCACATTTCCTGGTAAAGAGTTTGGTACTATGGTTGTAGGTGAACGAATGTTCCAATGATCATCATCATCTGCAGTCAAAAACCACCTAAACAAACTATCAAACCCATTGTAAATGTAATCAAATATTCCCGGTATCGGGGCATCAACTGTGATAACAATAGAATCATATCCAGTATACCCGTCTGGATTGTTGGCATAAACTGTTATGGTATGTTGACCATTAGAGAGATCAGTTAAAACCGATTGAAACTGTACGAAAGAATATGGGAGAGGATTATTAAATATTATTGCATCATTAGAATACTGATTATCTATTTTTATTAAAAGATCAGTTATGCCTATTGGCCCGTCCGACTCATGCGCATATCCACTCAAGTCCACAATTGATGTTGTCAGAGCAGCATTATTTTTTGGAGACGTGATTGTAACAGAAGGTGGAGTAGGATCTGGTACAGTTACATATAGTATGTTAGAAGATGCAGATTGTCCATGACTATTATATGCAAATATTCTAAAATATTGTACGTATCCAGCAGATCTTTTATAATCAAAGCTAGTTGTAGTTTCACTGTATGAATCATGGAATTGCCAAGTTGAGCCATCGTATGATCGTTCCACTCTATAATATGTTATATCAGAACCACTATCATACGGATGACTCCATGTAAAATGTAATGTAACGCCATCAGTATCCAATGTGTATGCAAAATCATCGACAGCATTAGGTACAACCGTATTAGACGGAGGATCATCTGTGTTGTCAAATCTTACATGCAAACGAACATTATCAATTTGATTATATTCTTGATCTAAATTAGATTTTGCAATAATACGAAATTTAAATTGACTAGATGTGAGATAGTTATCAAGTGATACATTTTGTCGATGCCATGTATCATCAGCGTAAAAAGGTGACGTCCACTGAGATATTT
>JABABE010000162.1 GCA_014238395.1 Candidatus Kaiserbacteria bacterium | reverse complement strand
TTTTCGTTTGGCAGACCGACAAACCTTAGTCCTGCTTCTTTTTGCATAATTAAAATGGCCGTTTTTAGTTTTGTTTCTTGTGTGATTTTCTTAATCACTTCTGTGGTGATGTTAAATGGTATGTTTGCAACAACATCAAAATCATCCGTCGGAAGTTTGTATTGCAAGAAATCTTGGTTTTTTATTTTTATATTTTTGTTTGTGCAGAAGGTTTCTTTTAATCTTTCTGATAGAGTTTTATCAGCTTCTATAGCTACGACACCTTCTTCGTATATTTTTGACAAAGGTTCGGTTATCATGCCTTTCCCTGGTCCCAGTTCGATGACAATTTCTGACTTTCTTTCTGGCAAATATGAAAGTAGTTTATCTACTGTCGTTTTGTTTTTTATAAAATTTTGAGAGTCTTTCAGTGTCATAGGAATGCATTAAATCAGTTGGATATATGATACATTCTATCATTTGTATCTGCTTTCTTTTATTTTACTGTTTTCGCGTATAAACTATCTAATACGTAGGGGCTGCTTTGATCTTGTCAAAAATGTTTTGGTACCAGCCATGACGTTTGTTTTTGATGAAGACCCCTACGACCACTTTTATAAAACCTGTTTCAGGTTTTTTTATTTTTATATTTGTTTTGTGTTTTATATAGAAAAACCCAACTACGTATATATATAGAGTTGGGTAATTTCAAATATTAAACTTCCTTTTTGGGATATTTGATATTTTTTATTGGGTTTCTTCTGTGTTTTGTAGAAAACAAAACCCTCTGACTATTGGCTAACGAGATTTTCTTTCTAGGTAGCCTGTTTTGAATTATTTTTTGCTTCTTGAGATGCAGCTCTGGCTCAGTCTGGATAATATCCATAGAGCTGGAGAGATAAAGCAAGACTTCAGAATCGTTTCCTGAGTCTTTTTCTTCCTCTAAATTAAATTCAAAATAAACAGATTGACTTGTAGAATCATTATCTGTCTGCACAATATTTTGTGCTGTACCTTGTTCTGAAATCCTAACAACTTTCAGTTGAGTCTTTGCGAATACAACTAAAGCCAAAAGGAAAAGACAGAGGACAAGGCGTCCGTCTAATTTTTTAAACATTTGTAATTTACGTTTAGTATTAATATTAGATATAGAAGTCCACAAACTTTTAACAGTCAACGAAGTCAATGAACAAGTCCAATGTCTTTCTCCAAAGATCACTTGAACTAACCATCATTATAACAAATGTTATTATTTCAAGCAATCCGATTAGGTTTATATGCCTTTTAGACAACAATGTTGATTATTCGGTTTTTGATTCGGATGAATTTTTTAGGTGATTGACCTTTTGTGTGCCGTTTTACATTTTCGTTTGAAAGCACTGCCTCCTCAAGTTCTGTGTCTGTTATCTCTGGACTTACTTCCACCTCAGCTCTTTTTTTACCATTTACTTGTACCGGTATAGCCACCAATGCCTCTTTAAGGACTTTTGATTTGTCGTACTTTGGCCAATCGCTTGCGTGTATGGAAGTACTGCTTCCTGTTTTCTCGTACAGCTCGTCTGCTTCAAATGGTATTACAGGTGCTAAGAGTTTTAAAAAGTTTGCTGTGTCATCTGGTGACAAACTTGAGTCGGTGTGTTTGTTTACATATTTCATCATGTCCGAGATAACTACATTGAAGCGAAACTTTTCTATACCTTTCTCTATTTTTTCTATTAGTTTGTGTAAGTCTGAGACTGCCTCCTTGTCTGACTCTTTGTTATCTTTTATATTGCTTTCCACAAAGGAACGGATCCGCTCTATAAACCTCAACGCACCGACTGGACCG
>JABABE010000161.1 GCA_014238395.1 Candidatus Kaiserbacteria bacterium | reverse complement strand
TGTTTCATCTGAGATTAAATCATATACGCTTTTATCTCTATCTGCTCTTTCATGTTTTTGCATTAAATCTCCAAAGCATACGCCAGATGAGACATCAACTTCTCCTGCTTTTGGTTTTATATACTTTGTTATTGTTTTTAGTAAAAGACTTTTACCAGATCCGTTTTCTCCTGTTATACAAATCCTTTTAGCAAAATCTATTTTTAGATCCATCGGCTTTAGTGAAAAATTTTCTATGGCACAGTTAACTCCAATAAGATCAATGTCTGCATTGACTGTATTTTTTGGATAAATTCTTATGTCAAACAACTTATCTTCAAATGGTTTTGTTGATTTTCTCAATGTCTCTAATTTTTTTTCTAGAATTCCCAAGTGTTTCATTGATGTAGATGACTGATCTTTGTGGAACCCTTTTGCTTTTTTGTCATTGTCCGAATGTTTGTAATTCTTTTTGACATCTTCGGTTTGTTTTTTGTATTTTTCAATTTGAGCTTTGACTTCTTCACATCTTTTCTCTTCTCTTTGAAACTCTTTTAGTTTTTTTTCTTCCTCTTTAAATTTCTGTCTTATGTATTCAGCATAACTTCCTCTGTTGTAAATAAATTTTTTTTCTGCTTTATTTAAATTAAAAAATCGATCTGTAACATTCTGCAAAAAATACACATCATGAGAAACAACTATAATCGCTTTTTTTGTTTTGCTTAAATACTTTTCGAGCCAAAGTATAGAAGGTATGTCTAAATTATTTGTCGGTTCATCAAGTAATAAAACATTTGAATCACCTAAAAGAAGTATAGTTAATAGTACTTTTGTTTGTTGCCCCCCACTTAATGAACCAACATTATTTGAAATGGAATCTTTTGCAAAATTCAAACCATCTAAAAACTTATAGATGAGATGGTCTTTTAATTCTTTATCTAAACTATTTTTTATATAATCAATAACAGGTAAATCTATGTCCCCTGATATCTCCTGCGGAAGATACCCAACTTTTGTATTTTTAGAAAAAACAACAGAACCTGTCGTAGGCTCCTCTAATCCAGTAATTATTTTTAAAATTGTACTTTTACCGGCACCATTTTCACCAGCAAATGCTATCTTGTGTCCGTCCTCAACAGTAAAAGAAATATCTGAAAAGATTTTTTCTTTGTTGTATTCTTTTGATAAATTTTTAACTTCAATTAACATATCTTATATTATATACTCATTGCTTCAATCCTTTTTTCTATTGGAGGGTGTGTCGAAAATAATCGATTAAATAGCGAAGCTTTTTTTTTCTTTTCTACGTTTAAAAAAGGATCATTAATAAAGAAAAATGCACTGCCGTGTGTTTTGTGTTTTAACACTGTGTGTGAACTAGAGATTTTTCTCAAAGCATTACACAAACCTTCAGGATATCTTGTCAGCAAACAAGCTGTGGCATCTGCAACATATTCCCTTTTTTGTGAAACTGAAGCCTTTATAATTGCAGCAGATACTGATGCCAATATGGATACTACTATCACTCCGATAATAAGCATAACAACTGATGCTTTGTTGTCACCGCCTCTTCCTCCACCAAAAATAAGAAATCTAAATGCAATGTCAGCCAATATCGCTATCACACCAGCAAGTCCAAACACTATTGCCATAAACAAAACATCACGGTTTCCTATGTGTGCTAATTCATGTGCCAAAACACCTTCCATTTCGTTTTTATCTAG
>JABABE010000160.1 GCA_014238395.1 Candidatus Kaiserbacteria bacterium | reverse complement strand
CTTTAATTATTTTGTGCCGTATATAAAATAATTAACTACCCATACTTTAGCAGATTTGCTCAACTTGAGCTTTTCCAAATAGGATGTTTTTTAAGAATGACCACCAAGTTGTTGCTTGGAGCTCCTCTACTTTTGGTTGCTCTGTTTCTGCTTGCTTTATCAGTTCTGATCTAGTCAAACTTAAGACTTCCCCTAGATGATTTACTTTAAGAAACCTATACAAGTTTTCACTTGGGTATCTTTTAAGATCACCTAGAAAATCCTTTAAGCATTTTCTAGCAGAAGCCGAAATTGATATTTCTTTTGAACAAGAAAGATTTAAAATTGTAATTAGCGCTGTCTTTTCATTAGACAATACCCAGTTTACAATATTCTTGTCCTTAAAACATGAGAAATGATCAAGAGTTTCTTTTTCCTTTAGAAATCCTTTTATATCTTTATCTTTACTATCAGTGAATTTTTCTAAATCCTTGTAAGAGTTTATTGCCACAAATGAGTCAATAAATTTTACAGGAAATAGTAAACTACCCGATAACACAGACCGTCTCATTCCCAAAAACAAAGTTTGATCACCTTCAAGTTCAGAATATTTTCCTATATTCTCTAGCTGATAAAGGCGAAATAGAATCTTTAAATACTCGCTTGAGTGATGAGTTTTCCAATTTCTGAAACCAAAGCAAAACATCCCTTTCATCCTCGATCTTGCAATCCTACCGATATTTTTATTCTTCGATATTTCCGCAAAACCTTCTGGTGTGATTCTATCCAACTTCTCAAAAAAATTCTTTAAGGCCTTATGCCCTATAGAAGAAATTTTCTGATTTCCTGAAGAACAGACATCTACAATGTCATCAGGATAGCAATTACCACTTTCGAGCGCCCATTTTACTAGGAGCTGATCAGCACTGTTTAGAAGTACTCTAAGGATAACTCTATGTTCTAAAATATAAAACAAATCACTTGTACTTTTTATGTCCTCTGATTTAAGATCATTAAGATACGTAATTGATAAACAGAATTTTGCAAAATTGTTTACTTTCCATTTATCTGTAGAGTGTTTCAAATCCTCCATGCAACACAGAGGCTCTTTGCCACAAAAAGGTTTTGTATGCGACCCATCCTTTTTCCATTTATTTATATTAACTTCTAACTTAAGATATGCCTTAAGACGATCTGTTATTAGATTCTCCATAATAATTTTTTAAAGTACTGTGTTTTTTTATAAAGGCAAACACTCAACCTTGGGTTAATCAAAATAATTAACTCAATTTTAGAATAACACAAATAATGATATTTGTTAATGTAGTTTGATCTGTATAAAAAAGATCTATATTTTAGAGAAAATAGAATACTGAAAAGTTCATTTTTCCACAAAAAAATTTAGAAACAATCCTTGTTTTTCAAACTATTTCCTGTTTATCCACTCATTCCACTGAATTCACAATAAATTTAAACTTGCACAAAAATATGTTTGAGGTATACTTTAAATACTATTGATTCGCAAGAGTTAATAGTAGAAGAAGTCCCTTCGGGGATTTTTTCGTTTTAAATAATAAAAAACAAACACCTTTTAGGTGTTTTTTTGATATAGCTAGATAAAAAAAAGAGAGAGTAATAGGTACGGCTACTATTACTCCTCCAAATTTTCAATGAAATAAATTTATTTATATTTACCGTACAAAATAATTAACTACCCATACTTTAGGAGATTTTCTCAATAAGTTCGGATTTAGTCGAATTTAAGATATCTCCTAGACAAGTTTTTCCAAGAAGTTTCTCTAGGTTTTCACTTGGATATTCCTCAAGATTCCTTAAGAAAACACTAAGCTGTTTACTAGCAGAAGCAGCAATTGCTTTTTCATCAGAACAAGCAAGATTAAGAATTGTAATGAGAGGTGTTTTTTCATTAGACAAAACCCACTCTGACAAATCTTTATCTTTAATATACGAGAAAGCCTCAATGGTACTTTTCCTACATAGAAACTCCTTTAGATTTTTACCTTTATCATTGGTAAATTCTTCTAAATCATTTAAAGATTTTATTGACACAAATGAGTCAATAAGGTTTCTAGAAACAGGTAAAATACCCTCTTGTTCAAAAGCCAATATTTTAGAAAATAAAGTTTTTTCGTTGCTTTTTTCGTTAGAAAAAGAAAAGCAGCCTCCATTCCCTAACGTATACAAGGCAAACAGAATTTTTAAATACTCACTCGAGTGGCTTTTCTGTTCACTTGTAAAAACAGAACAATTTAACTTGTTCACAGGTAAATTCAGAATATCATCGAGATCCTGATCCTCTTCTTTCGTATAAAGGTCAAAATCATCTGATGTGATTTTGTCCAACTGCTCCAAAAATTCCTTTAAGAGCTCATGCCCTATGGAGGAAATTTGTTCGCTTTTTGAGCAACAGGCATCCACAATGTTTGAAATAGTGGTATAACAAGTATTTCTAAATGCCCACTTTACTAGGAACTCATCAGAATTCATTCGAAGTTCTCGAAGGACTTCTGCGCTCTTAAGCACATAAAGCAAGTCCCTAAAATATCCTTTTAATGAAGAAAGACTACAGATTTCCATGCACAGCATTGTAGCAGACGGATTATTTACAATATGCTTACCCATTGCCCATGTTCCATCGGAGTTATATGCACTTCCAAAAGCTCTTGTACAAAAACCTACCGTACCTTTCTCTTCCTTAATATTCTTTAAAAGATAGGATTTGAAGCGGGCTTTTTTGTTACTTTTTTTCATATTTTTTAAAGTACTGTGTTTTTTTATAAAGGTAAACACTCAACCTTGGGTTAATCAAAATAATTAACTTAATTTTAAGATTATCATAAATAGTGTTTTTTGTCAATGTAGTTTAATCTTTATAAAAAAAGTAATTGGAAAAGAGTTTAAAAACTTTATCTTGGTATTAAAAGACACTAAAAATAAATACAAGTTACTATCAAAAAGATCTATATTTTAGAGAAGACAGAATACTGAAAAGTTCATTTTTCCACAAAAAAATCTAAAAGCAATCCTTGTTTTTCAAACTATTTTCTATTTATCCACCCATTCCACCAAATCCACAAGCATTGTGCCCTTGCACAAAAACACTTTAGATGTATACTCTAAATAACCACGAATTCGCAAGAAGGAGAGGTTAGAAGAAAAACCCGAAAGGGCTTTTTTTCTTTTAAATTTCGATTTGTGT
>JABABE010000159.1 GCA_014238395.1 Candidatus Kaiserbacteria bacterium | reverse complement strand
TGAAGTGCATATTCAGAAACACGAAAGAAAAATTTAACTTTTTCATTAGAAACACGGACAATTTAATGTTGAAAAAAGATATTCGCTGAAAAATGGCGAACTAACATCCGTAGATTTTTTTAACCGACAGATTCAGAATCATCGGGAAAAATCCCATCGGGATCTATTAGGATTTCTCTAAAAACGTAACCATTAACCATTTATAGCACATTCCATTATTGAATTCTCAAAATAGTTGAAGTCATAAGTTATGCACCAAATTTCGAAAATCGTCAAATCGCATTTTAAACATTACGGAGCTATTCATCTCGTCGAAAGACGACTTTTGAATGGTCACATGCCATATCCACGATCGATATTCAAACCTTTATAGAAGAAACTAGTTATGACGTCACTGGCAGCTTTACGGTAAAAACCACGAGATAAACGAAATGTGCGTTGTAAAATGTATCAGCAGAACTACATTCGGTATTATCAAATCCAAAAAATAAAATTTATAAATGCCATAAAATTAACTTCAAAAATGGAGGTACCAAATTATCTCCTTTATAAAAAAAAACATCCGTAGACTTTTTTCGCATTTCAATATAGACCTCTAAGTGCCTGTTCAGAAACACAAAAGAAAAGTTTAACTTTTTCATTAGAAACACGGACAATTTAATGTTGAAAAAATGTATTCCCTGAAAAATGGCGAACCAACATCCGTAGATTTTTTTAACCGACAGATTTAGAATCCTTGTGAAAAATCCTGTCGGGATCTAACAGGATTTCTCGAAAAACGAGACCGTTTACCATTTATAGCACATTTTAGTATCGTGGGTGGCGTTATACTTACAGATATGATCGTACAATTTTTTTTAGAATTTTTCGATGATCAGATTCAGAATCCTTGTGAAAAATCCAATGGGATCTAATAGGAATTCTCGAAAAACGCAACCGTTAGTACATTCGAGCATCGAGTGTGACGGGTTACTTACAGATATGATCGTACAATTTTTGTACAATTTTTTAACTACGATTTTCGGATTGCACGGTGAAAAGTCATAAACTTTTAATGAAACCAGCCGCGAGGAAATCGCGAAAAACACAGCTGTTAAGCTTTTACAACCATTTTAGTATAATTTCAGAATTCTTAGACAATAAAGTTAGTTTAAAACATCAATAATCAATGAACTAACAACTGAGCGATAATTTAGTTGCGAAATTCGAAATCCTGAGCCAATTATACCTTAATTTACTTATCTATGTCTAACATAAATGCATAATATTAAGATTCTCAAGTGTATTTAGCTTTAAAATAAGTCACCTCTTACGTGCCCACATTCGTTAAGTTAGACAATGGATCTATCTACACAACGAACAAATGAAGATACGTTAATTCAATGAACAAATTAGAATTGTCCGTAAAATTCAAACTCAATATCTATCAATATTACGCTATTGGAGCGTAATATACAAACGTTTCTAAAGTTAGATTTTCAGTCAACGATCCAATTCCTATCGAATAATCTTAGCCCGATATATGCATATAAATGATATAATGTGGTCGTTAATTGTATATTCATAAATTAGACGATATTCATGCAGCCCCTGTAGTTGACTCTGTTTCAACTTGGGCAAACCTGTATTCCTGGCAAGTCACGTAGTAATGTTGGTAATCATTCAAATACACAGTTTCTCTTTAATATTCTCTTTAATATAAGGAGAAATTGATCAATCTTAAATGATTTTTCTCGGCCATTAATAGACGTAATTTAAATATTTGTTCTAAATAAAAGTTGTATGGAATACTACGTAGTATGTTTATAAGGTATAATACATCGATATTTATATATAGTTTTTTATATATAAGGATTTTCCGTGTTAAACGGAAAAACGTCCGTAGCGGACAAAATATAAAACGGATGTCGTTCTCGAAGAGTTGTGTTGCTAATGCATTCTCTATTGACGTACAGTCCAAATTTCACGACTTGAATCCTAGTAGTTATTTCTGTAGCTACACCAGCACCTCAGACCTCCGCAGTTTTGGCATATATAAAGCTCCGTGATCTTGTAAATCTGTTTTCTGACATCGGCAGAAATATGGCAGAGTCCATGATCAATAATGGAAAATAATTCAGTTGATTGGAATTTAAACAGGTTTCTAGTGATAGCACGACTATATTTGTATATAATGTTTTTTAATAATAGTTTACCACGGATCGTTTGACGCAATAATATTTACAGAATATGTCATATGACGCATGTAATTGGCGCGTGAAAATGACGCGTTTAATTATTTTTTTTTATTATTGATCCGATCTTCCTCACATTTGGTACATAACATAACAGTACCCTCCTCGATATTATGAAAAAATAAATTTTTCTCAAAATTAATTTAAATTTTTTTTAAATATTTAAAATATTTCTTCAAAAAAATGTAAAATCAGTTTCACGATAAGAAAGGCGCTAGAAATTGATTGCAATTTACGAAAAATAAAATACCTCATTTTTTAGGGTATAAATTTTAGCGCGTTATTTTAAAGTATTTTTTTAAAAATGTTATAAACCGATTTTCGACAAAACGATAGTCGTATTATATAGCTCTAGAGTTGTAGTTTACGAAGAAAAAATAAAAACCTGAATTTATATTCATTATATATTTTTGGGGATTTTTTGAAAAATATAGGGATATTTCACTAAAATGGTCATAACTCGCCGAATAAATTTTAAAAAAATAAAATAATTAAACTTGTTCCTAGGCTCGATGCGCGCTTTCCGATGTTTTTTTCGGATTTTGAAAATTCCATTTTCGA
>JABABE010000158.1 GCA_014238395.1 Candidatus Kaiserbacteria bacterium | reverse complement strand
TGTTTGCTGGATCTGTGTCGTCTATTTCTATAAATTCAAAATCACTTATGTCTACATTATTAACACTTTCGCTAAATGTCACATCAACATCAAAAGTTGTTGTTTGTGTTCCTGGTGTAACAAGAGAGGTTGATTCAGTTTTTGGGTGGAGTGTATCTATGTTTATATATCTGGATCCTCTTATGATCTCATAAGAGCCATACTTTCTTAGAGTATTGCCGTCTGCATCTACTATTGATGATGAGTTTGCTGTGTCATCTATGACTTGAAATTCATATTCAGTTACTCCAGCATCTGTCATTAAGTCATCTTGTGGAGATACTTTGACTTTGAAATATCTACCAGAGAGTTGTGTAGTCGTAGTATCTGTGGTTATTGGGTTCTCATCAGTAAAGGTATAGTCAGAGTGTTTTTCAACAACTATGGTTCCAAAAGTATCGTCATCTACTGTATCTGCAAATCTTGATACAAGTCGGAAGTCCCCTATATCTACATTACTGACTTCTTCACTGAAACTAACATTTATTTCAAAATCTCCGGTATTTATGGGTATTGTTAGAGCATCAACAAGATACATATAAGCTGTTGGTGTTGTCCTTGTATCTACAATAAGATCTGCTTGGTCCTTTGTGCTGGTTTGAAATGTGTTGCCGTGCTGATCTGTGATAGAAGTTGGTAAAACTTTAAATGTAGCTGGGTGATGAGCTATCTCATCAATCGGTTTTACTGAAACCCTAAAATATCTACCAGCAAGAGATGTAGATGTGTCAGTTGAGTCACCTGGTGTTGTAAATGATGCATCATACACAGTTACACTTTAAACTACACCAGAAGAATCAGTGCCATTAGTAATCTCAAAATTACCTATACCTACATTTTCCACCGCCTCGGTAAACAATACATTCACAGCAAAAGTTGATGTGACTGTTATCTCTCCATCTGTGTCAGGATTTATGAATTGAGTTTTTGGACCAGCTGTATCTATACTTATATATTCGCTTGCTCGTATGACACCAGAGAACCCTTGTACTCCTAGAGAACCACCTGCTCCATTTACTATTGAGTTTGTCGTATCATTAATGACTTGAAATTCATATTCAGTTACTCCA
>JABABE010000157.1 GCA_014238395.1 Candidatus Kaiserbacteria bacterium | reverse complement strand
TCACATGTTGCAGTTGTTGCGCTTGTTTTGTCTTCAGTTGTAACAGAATATTTGATTTTTGATCCTTCATCATCTGCTGATATGTAGTAGTCTGATCCACTGTTAGAGATAGTCACATCATCACCGAAGTTTACGACACCAGAGTCGACCTCAACTGTGATTGTGTTTGACGCAGATGCTTGTTCATTCCCCAGAGCATCTTTTACATATACTGATATTGTGTTTGTTGCTTGATTTCTATCTGATGAGAGTTTGTCAGATGTAATTAGTACTTCATACTCTTTACCTGTTACTGCATCTGTCTCGCCTGTTGGTGTCCAAGTACAATCTGCTCCATTTGCTGTACTCTCAGTTAATGCTCCTTTTGTTATGGATGTGCCTGTATTATCATAAGCAAATACAATTGAGCCATCTTCTGCACAGCCTGTCGCTGAAATGTCTTGATATTTTGTTATGTTATCTGAATTTGTCGAAAGACCTGCTAGACCAGCATCTGTCGCTGCTGTTAATCCAGTAAGCCCAGGTACTGCAGGACCTTCAGTATCTATTGAAAATGTTTGTAAAGTTATAGTAGATGTCTGGCCGGTATTTACGTCTTCTGCTCTAACAGTACAGTCAGTGTATGTTTCTGTATTTGCAACAAACGCACTTCCATCACTTTTAATTAAAGGAATTTCTACTATAGTGTCTTTTGCCACATTAGATGTGTCTGGAGACGAGCTTGACGCAGCACAAGAGCCGCCTATACTTACACTCACAATTTCATCCACCGACAGTTTGACAGAAATTTCTGTTGTAGACAGTATAATGGCATCAGTACTATCATTAAGGTCTGAATCTGCTGCAAAGGTGATAACAGGATTTGTTAAATCTACATATTTAGATGTGTATGAAGTGTTGTTTAATTTGTCAGCAACCACTAAACAGAAGTATTTCCCACTATCACTAGCATCAACCTCCACACTGAAGTCTCCTTCTATTTTTATAGTATATGTCTCTGAATTATCAAATCCATCGTCACTCTCCAACGTAGTCCCAGAAGTGTCAAATTTCCAAAATACATAAGCGCTTGTACCACTGCCTACAGAACCTGTCTCTAATTCTGTGAATGCTACATTAAACACTTCACCAGAAGTGTCAGATATTATTAGATTCTTTCCGTTAAATTCATCTATGAGAGTATTTTCAGTCGCGGAGTCAACATTTATAGAAAAGGTTAGTTTATTTGTATCGTCTGCATCATAAACTATTTCTTGAAGGTCATAATCATCTCCATCTATGTCAATTGATGGATCATCTGTACTCTCCCCAGATGCAAGTGATGCACCACTTAATGTTAAGGTACCTTTCCTCCACCCATTTGTGTTTTCGGAAGTATCTTCTGCTGCACTTGTTAGTGTTCCTTCAAAAGATATTGGTATGAACACAACATTATCTGCTGATGTGAAATCATACACTCCGGCAGCACAAGATGATTTGTTTGGAAACAGTTGGTAATTGATCTTGTATTTGTCATCAGCAGGCGGTGTTTGGTCTGTAAATGTCGGAGTATATACTTCACCTGTTTTATCACCATTAGAGTCATTTACATCTGTAGGATTAAATTCAACAACCGGTCCAGTTGTGTCTATCCCCGAAAGAACCACACTTTTGTACGTAGAAGAGTCAGGGTCACTTCCGTCGCCATAGAATGTTTTGTAACAAACATTTGTTTCATTATCAGACTCACTGTCAAATATATCATCCTTATCCTCACTACTACCATCTGTACCATCAATAAAGCTTACAAATGTTAATTGATTTTCATCATCTCTGTTACAGGATGTTGATACAGAAGAGTCACCTTCTGCTTTCTCTACGCTTTGGAATGAGGAGACTGTTACTGTTTTTGATATCTCGTTCTCTGTATCTGTGTCTTCAATCACGATCAACCTTGGACCTGGTGTTATAGTCTCAGTGTGATTATTTCCATATCTATCTTCTAGAGTAAGAGTTGTTTGAATCGGATATGTTGATAGATTTGACAAGTCAAGAGAAATGCCAGGTATAGTAAACTCTGTACCTTTATCGTCATATGTAGCACCTGATGTAGAATCAGCATCAGTAATAACATTACCGTCTTTATCCACTATATCTGAATAACTCCACCTCACATCTTTATCTGATGGTGCGTTTGAAACTATTATATCTAATGTCTCGGTAGTCGGTATGATACCACCGTGTCCGTTTATGTCATCACTGTCTACTATCAACGGAGAAAAAGATATATCTGTCGTGTTTACATTAATAAATATTGGTGCTGATGGACCGCTTTCCACAGTGCTTCCACTTGGTGTCGATTTTGCATATACGTTATAAACACCTTCACTAAGAGATATAGGAACTGACCAAGCGTTGTTAGTGTCCGCAGTTGTTTCAGGTGTGCTTATTTCGACTTCTGTTGGAATAGAACTGTATATTTTTATAGAGGATCCACTCGCTGAGTAACCTGACAATAATATGCCAGTCGTTTTGTTTGTGTAATAAGTGTACTCACTACCTAAGCTTGTTTGTTGACTTGAATTTGCATTCGCTACTACTAAAAATGTTGGTTCACTTCCAACTTCTTGATATGTGACAATATAATCACTGAGTGCATAGATTTTTTCGTTCCCTGCTTTGTCTATAATGTTTACAAGTATCGTGCTATCCCCAGTATCAAGAGCTGATTTAATTGATTGTCCTCCTTTTATTGGTGTGTAACCTGATATGTTTACTCCAACCGTTACATCAACAGAACTATCACCAGATTTCATTGCTGACGCTCCCAAAAAAGAGATTTCGTTATCATCTTTTTCTCCATCATTATTACCATTGAAATCATCCCAAAGATTTAACTCAACAATCGATTCTGCTTCAATGTTAGAAATAGTAAATGTAGGTGAAGAGCTACTTGTTGAGCTTATATTACTATCTTTGATCCCTATAGAAGATGTGCTTGATATATCTATACCTACTCCAGAATCAATCACTACATCAATAGTACTACTAGATGCTGATTTGTTTTGTGCCAAGTCTGTTCCAATTGCTCCGATTGTGTTTGTAGATCCCGTTAGTGTTGGAGAATTTAAATAAGTTGAACCCTTTTCTATTTCAATTTCATATTTCTTTTCATTCGCATTACATACCAATCCATTATTAGGAACTGTGTCAGTGTCAGCTATGTCTATTAGATCAGTTACAGACACATCATTTATAACCAGATTTACAGTGGCATTTTCTTCTGAACACCCTATTATATTTATATTTTCGTTTTTTGTATATTTGTCACTTGAACCACCTGTGAGACCAAACCTTGAAGTGTCAGTTAATGAGTCAAGTGAAACAGTTGGCGTTGATGGATTTGTACTATCTACAGTTAAGTCAAAAACTTTTATTGGTGTTGGGAATGAATTTGAGTTTTCAGTAGATGCATATATATCCCACTCCCCTTCAGTAAATTCAAAAGTAATGTCACTGGTGTCAAAAGAAACTTCTCCGTTGGTATCAGAAGTTGATGTTATTATATTTGCAGGATTAGATAGGTCGGTTTCACCGTCTTCGTATATATAGAATTTTGTCATAACAGCATTCCCTGCATTCCCTGCCGTAAATATTATATTTCCAGATGCACCCGTTATTCCAGTATTATTTTCAAAAGTTCCTAGAGCTAGTACATCACTGTTGTTAGCGTCGTTATATGTAGTATATAGAGTAATATTAGATATCAAAGAAACAGATCCAGTTCCGTCGGATTTAAGGTATTTATAAGATGTGTTCCCAGCTATATCCGTAGCGATAAAACAAATATTTGTTGTTGAGTCTGATGTTGTTATCTCGCTGTATGGTGTGTAGGATGTGTATGAATCAGTAGTAGCTTCACACTCAGCATCACTTGTTGCTGTAGCTGGATTTATTATTCCCATATCTCCTTCTTCACTCGATAGAGCCAAAAATTTATTTGTCCCAGGACTAGCAACAGAGATAGTAGGATCAGTTACATCTATATTTTGAATTTCTACTAATTCCCATGCCGTATTACCAAAAGAATCTTCTGTAGTGACACACAGATGCTTTCCATTGTCAGATGAATCTGTGAAAACAACAGGTTCATGATAAACCTCAACATTGTATTCTGTGTCATCTCCTGCAAGCGCTGTACCCTCAGTAAACTTAAACACTGTCCTTCTTGGATCTCCGCCAGTGTCGAACTGTGCAGATGATAATCCAAAATAATTATCTAAATGCACTGTACCAGTATCTTTATTAGTGATTTTTATCTTTGTATCATCTACCGAATCACCAACATAGCCATTTGCATCGTCTACAAAAAATTGGATATTAAATACATTATTTCCATTATTATCTGTTTGACTGATTATAGATTTCCATGCATGTATTGAGCCACCAAACAGAATATAACTATCCATATCATTAACAAAAGAACCTGCTTCTACAACACCTACTGAACTTATAAAAACTCCAGTATAATTCGCTTTTTTTTCGGACTGAAATTGTCCAGTGTAAATAGGAAGATCGTCTCCAGTAGCCTCATCTATACTAACATCATGGCGAGTTAAACCTCCTGCTGTCTCAAGATCGTCATCACTGTATTCAGGTACAGTCACGCTACAATAATTAGTTCTTTGTTCAGGTGTTGTGATAGCGACACCGTTGTTATCTAGAGCAGGTACAACTATATGTCTATATATGAAACCATACTCAGGTTCAGAATCATCTGTTGCTGAAAATGAGTATGTCTTTTCTTGAGCTGGTATACCTTCTGAAGTAACTGATATTTCAATATTTGGAATAGTTGAATCAAAAATAAAAGATTTGTAAGCTGTATTTGTGCCATCTGTGGTGGTAAAACACAAGTTTCTCAAATCATTTTGTCTCACACCAGAACTATCTTCTGCCTCTACATTTTTTGTCGTAGGACTAGTAAGTGAAGCAATGTTTGTGCCAGCATTAGCTACCTCAGTAGCTAACGCTGCTGCGTTTCCTATATTACATTTATCATAAAGAGCATGATTATCTCCAGGTAGACCCAAATCTATTTCTGTTATTGTAGTTGCTGCTGTTCCACTGGATATCGTTATATCCTGATCACCTAGATTTGTTCCATTGTTTATTGACAATGTAAGTTCTGGGTAAGAATATATTGTATCCACAGTAGTCTCCCTTCCTAGAATATCGGTTATCTTTACAGTCGCTACAATTGGAAGAGTAGCGCTTGCTAGATTTGTTTGATTTATTGAATTAGCCCCAGTCAAAATAGTAAATGAATCCCCTCTAAATTCATACCCTGTAACACTAACATCAGCACCGGTGTTTAACAAGTCTAGTGTGATAGTAGAGTCATTCTTGTTAATTGCACTTATGCCAACAACTTCATAGATTGTAGGTATTGTTTCATCTAGTTCAACTATTTGTATAGCGAGCTCCTCAATAGTAGCAGATGTATCAATAAATTCATTGTCTACTGTTTCTATGTATCCAAAAAAAGTTGGTGCTTCTGTTTTTATAGTTAAGAAGATATTTCTGTTTGACTTTTCGAAATTTGTACCATCTGAAGAAGAGCTAACATTTAAAATGTACTTCCCTTCTGTTGCAAATTCAGTTGCCGGGAAATCTAAAGTAAAAGCACCTGAACTTTCTGCGACTGGATCCGACCCTGAAGGATTTACATTATCATAGCTACCAGTCTCATCATTGTAAATAAGTGCCCTTAAGTGGTTACCACCTCTAGTTAATCCTGTTACTCTTATTTTTTTATCTGTTTCATCTACTATGTATACAAAATTTTCGTCAATTGCATCATAATCATCAACGTGAATATTAAGTTCAAAAGGTTTGTCTATACTCACAGCACTAATAAACCTGATGGAATTTTCAGCAAAAGCATCGGGCGTGCTGTTTCCGGCTGCGTCAACCGAATAAGCGTATAATATATAAGAATTACCAGCATAAAACCCTGTAAAATTAGAATCAAGAGTTAAGCCTCCTATTGGTTCGTAATTTTGTGGAGTATTGGCACTCTTGGTACCCAGTACAAATGTTACAGTGGAATCATCGTTCGAAGCATCTTTTGTGTCTCCTATTGATATCAAAGTGACTTCACCACTATCTTTTTCATCATCGTTATCTGCGTCAAGCCATGCATATAACTCAACAATAGAATCTTTTTCTATATTTGTTATTTGAAGGTTTGTTCCCAATTCATCTGTAATTGCAGATCCATCTGGTAAAGTCAAAACAGAGTTTGCTGTAGATACACCGTCATCAACAAAAATCTCCAATATCCCGCTAGAATCAGAGGTATTTGCTAAATCCTTAGTTTGAACTGCTACATAGTTTTTTGTTTGTAAATTATCGCCAGTAGTAAAATCTGTTTTTAGTAAGTCGAAAGTGTATTTCTTACCTGACTGTTCTGTGCCACCGGCTGGTGTCCAAGTACAATCTTCTCCGTTTGAAGTTGTTTGATGGTTTGTATTTTCTATAAGAGCGTCTGATGCTGCCCCGATCAGCACGATGACATCAGCATCAGCCTCTGCACAACCACTGATAGATATTTTAGTAGGAACATCAGAATTACCTTTTGTTATATTATCTGAGTCAGTACCAAAAGAATTTGGATAAAATGAATCAGAGCCTGGAACCAAAGTTGGTGTCCCTGGAACCTGTGGTGCTTGTGTGTCAAGAATCAAATCCATAATTTTATATCGTATGTTATGGTCTGTGTTGGTACTTGCAAATATATTTTTTTTGCCGTCGTGATCATCAAAAGAAGAGAGGTCAAGATCAGCGAATGTAACCACTCCACCTGATGCAGTTGCTGTCAAATCAGCAGCTACAGGATCAATATAAGGTGCTCCATCATCAACAATATACAAAGACACCTCAGCATCATCTAAACTAGTATTTGCACTAAAAGAAAGTCCTGTCGTTTTGTTTATATAAACTTCTCCGGTTTGTGCATCCGTATACGAGATGTCTTCTGATGCCAATGTGACATTATATGCACCATCTATAACATTACCTGCAGTACCTGTTCCACGATCTATTCGATTTCCTGCAGCATCTACCACCATCAGACAAACTTTTTGTTTATTAGTTGCGTCAGTACCAGCACCTTTAACAGGTACGGATAGGTCTGTTAATTCTGTGAAATTTGATAAATCCAATCCTAGACAATCATCATCTCTGTCTGCTGTTATTTCTGTTCCATTAGTTGTTTTTACTGAAAAGTTTGGATAATTATCATTTACTATAACTGTATATCGTTGTAAACCTGCTGTATCAAAACCGGATTTTATAAAATATCCAGTTGGGTCTTCAAAGTCTAAACCTTTTACTTCTTGTCTCACTATGGTTTCGTTGCCAAACCTATCTTCTGTTCTCGCACACAGATACTTACCGTTATCGCTTTCCTGGTTATATGTCAAGTTTAGTAAAGAATTAAAAACACTAAATGTATAATCTACTGCAGTGATAAATGCACTACCAGAACCTTCGAATTTCCAAACAATTCTAGTTCCATCATCACCTCGAGGATCTGATACTTCATCAAAAGATTTTTCCAGATGTATAGTGCCAGCGTTTGTGGTTTCAAATCTAAAATCTACCTCATCAATAATATTTGCAAAAGCGTCTGAAGAATTAGAAGGATCTAGATATACACTTATAAATGTTGTAAGTGTGTTAGGATCTTTATTGTATTCAAATGCTCTCCAGTTGTAAGTATTACCAGCGACATCTATATACAAAGGTGTTGGAGCTATTCCGTAATTAGTTGTACTACTCCATCCAGAATTATTACCACTTTCACCAGCTGTAAAATCACCTTTATAGGTTATATATTTTGCATCTTTTACACCTCCATTTGTTTCAAAATTAGTATCGGTAAATGTCTCACTGTTACAAGCATCGGATGCATTTAAAAGTTCTATGTGACTAACAGCATATCCGTCAGTAGGACTTCTGTCCTCATACTCAGTAGATGTGTCTAAGTTTTCTATCTCAAAAGTAAAATCTTTTGTCTGTGATGGTTGACCGAGAGAACTATCTGATACTAACAAAGTTGGTCCAACAGAAATGACTATTAGATCTAAAAGCACTGCATCTGATTCGAGCTTACCAGGTTTTATTATTGTGATTGATAATTGGTATGTCTCGTCACCTTCTAGTGATACATCTATAGAGAAAGTGGACGAAGACGCGACCTTGCTTGCTAACAGTTCTGTGCCGTTTCGTACATATACTGTGTTACCTGCTTCTGTGGTTCCTGTTATTGTTATTGATTCATTGTTTGCACTAGTTATCACCGGGAAACCTGTGTCCGTGTCATTTTCCGCTATATCTGAAGCGTCCACAGTAACACTTGTTGGTGTGTCTGTTTTTGTGATTTCAATTTGTATGTTTGTTATATCAGAAATATCAGAAATGTTTCCAACAGCATCAACTATCTTAGTAACTATGTTTTGCTTTTTCTCATTGTCTGTTATTAAGCCCTCCCTAACAGTCGCTCCACTAACAGATGGAGCGTAGTTTGAAATATCGTCTCCTACCTTGACTGTTATAGTAGAGGAACTTCCAGTAGTTTCTTCTTTCAATCCTAGTAAACCTAACTCATTATCATTGATATAAGTGTCTGTGTTGGTATCCTCCCAAAGGTACAGCTCTACAACAGAGTTCGCTTCTACATTTGAAAGTTGGAAAACCGGAAGTCGGGTGTCTGAAACTTTCTCGCTAGACTTGGTAGCAGCAGCTGTTGTAGCTGTAAACCCTCCTGATTCTCTTATACTATAAGTGTCAATATTTTTTATATCTTCATCTGCTTCAAATATATCAAAAGTGCTTCCATTATCAGTGATCTCAAATCTATTACCGTCATCCAAAAATTGACTTGCTAGCACTATGTCATCCACTATTTGTTCATTTGTCTGTCCATCTGTGTATACAAGTATAAAAGGGTTTGGATTATTGTCGTGGCTAAATCTTGGATTTCCAGCGGTTGGTGCTATTGCTGTATTTGCATTATCTGTGTCCTTTGTCTGTGAT
>JABABE010000156.1 GCA_014238395.1 Candidatus Kaiserbacteria bacterium | reverse complement strand
CTATCTAATTTGTTTATAAAAATTATTCTTGGTACATTGTATTTATCTGCTTGTCTCCACACAGTTTCTGATTGTGGTTCGACCCCAGCAACACCATCAAAAACCACGACACCTCCATCCAAAACTTTCAGTGACCTCTCAACCTCTGCGGTAAAATCAACGTGTCCTGGTGTGTCTATAATATTAAATCTGTATTTATGTTTTTCGTCATTTGGATCTTTGTCTGTCGGAGTCCAGAAACAAGTAGTTGCAGCACTAGTTATTGTTATTCCTTTTTCTTGTTCTTGGGCCATCCAGTCCATTGTCGCCTCACCTTCGTGTACCTCTCCTATCTTGTGTGATACACCAGTATAAAAAAGAACTCTCTCTGTGGTTGTGGTTTTACCTGCATCTATGTGCGCACATATACCTATGTTTCTAACTCTCTCTAATGGACAATCTCTATCAACCATATTACCAAGCTAGATGAGCAAATGCTTTGTTGGATTCTGCCATTTTGTGCATATTTTCCTTTTTGGTAACAGCTGCACCCTCACCTGCTGCTGCACTTATTAATTCCTGTGAAAGTATTTCTGCCATAGATTTTCCTTTTTTTGTTTTTGCAGAATTTAGTATCCATCTGAAAGCCAAAATCTGTCTCCTGTGCCCTGAAACTTCTCTTGGTATTTGATAGTTTGCACCACCGACCCTTTTTGAACATATCTCCATCATTGGTCCTACATTTTGTATTGCAGACTCAAAGACAACAAGTGGTTCTTTTTTAGTTTTTTCTTTTACTAAACCAAATGATTCGTATACAATTTTTCTTGCTATGTTTTTCTTTCCTCTCTTTGTTACACAATTTATAAACTTTGCAACCCTAACAGAGTTGTATTTTGAATCTGGTAATATTTTAATTTTATTTTTAACTGGTTTTCTCATTTGTTTTTATTTTGATTTTTTATCTCTTTTTGTACCATATCTACTTCTACCTTTTTTTCTCCCTTCAACAGCAGTTGCATCTAACTTACCACGAACAACAGAGTATCTGACACCTATATCTTTTGTTTTTCCTCCTCTTAAAAGAACAACAGAGTGCTCTTGTAATGTGTGGCCGATTCCAGGTATGTAAGCTGTTACCTCAAGTCCGTTTGTTAATGTAACTCTAGCGATTTTTCTTACAGCGGAATTTGGTTTTTTAGGGTTAGTCGTTGTTACTTTTGTGCAGACACCTCTTTTGAAAGGTGACATATATCTGGTAACTTTGTTAGTCAAAGAATTATACCCTCTTCTTAAAGCTTGGGTTTTTGATTTTCTTGTTCTTTTTGTTCTACCTTTTTTTACTAGTTGGTTTACTGTTGGCATAGTCTTAAAATAACACATAAACAAATGTTTAAGCAAGTAAGAACTTGCCCCAGATTTTCTAAAATAGAAAAATTACTACTATACTAATAAAGAGAAATGCCAGATAACATTTCAGTAACCCAGAAAACACCTCCTGCCAGCGGTGTTATTAAAAAATATATCAAGATAAATATACCTATAAACATTCCAAAGTAGCCGATTCGGTTGTTTAGTTCTTCAACCTTTTTTTCAAACTTAAGTTTTATATTATACGGTACAGCAGATACAAACATCCTGTATCCATCGAGCGGTGGTATAGGTAACATATTAAAAACTGCTAAAAACAAATTCAAGCTAACTATAGTAAATATAATGACTCCAACGCTTGGTACAAAAAATTCTCCAAAAAACCTATAGAATAAACCAAAAGATACTGCTACGACTATATTTAAAAATACTCCAGCACTTGCTACAAAAAACTCAGCGTATCTGCCTTTTAGATTGTATGGATTGTATGGAACTGGCTTTGCCCATCCAAAAAGTAAACTGCTCCCAGATATAATTAACAAAAATGGAATAAGAAGTGATCCAATTGGATCTATGTGTTTTAATGGATTTGGTGAAAGTCTTCCAAGATTTTTTGCCGTCGGGTCGCCAAGTGAATATGCAGTGTAGCCGTGCGCAAGCTCGTGCAAAATTACAGAAATTATAAGTATTATTATG
>JABABE010000155.1 GCA_014238395.1 Candidatus Kaiserbacteria bacterium | reverse complement strand
TTTTTAACAAATGAAGAAAACATTGAAGCATTTTCAGTGGAAATTATATCGCCCCCAAGGCGAATAATAGCACTTTCAAAAGAAAACTTTGTTCGTGTAGATGGCTCATAAAACAAAAGGGCAACTATTTTGCCCTTTAATGTTTTTTTGATTTTTTTGGTTTTTAGTTTTTCAATAATTTTAAAAAGCTTAAACAGATAATCTTTGTTCAGCTGTTTTGTGTGAATTATGTGTTTATACGGGCTAATCTTTTTATAATCCATAATTACTTATATAATAACACGAAGTTTTTAAAAATAAAAAAGTCTCAAAACACCTATTAAACTAAATAATACAAAAAAGATGTTTAAAAAAACACTAGAATAAACACCACGAACATAGCAATGCAATGCAATAATAAATCCACCAAACCCATTTAAAAGATAAAATGCGAATCCGTCTCCAGAAATCAGCTTCACAGAAATGAGTGCCAGAGCCAGCAAAACCAAAATACTTCCTATATATCCAAAAATATGTGAATGAAAGATATTTTTTATTTTCATAGTGTTTTTAATAATTATTCTCTCAGCCTTTCTTTTAGTCGTTGTTCAGCTTTTTCTAGCTCGCTTGGCTCTTCTGTTTTATCTTTAGTATCTTTAATGTGTCTGCTCCATAATAAAAGTATTGATGGTGCTAAAAAGAGTGAGGAATATGTTCCGGCAATCACTCCTACAAACAAGACAAAGGAGAACCATTTCAAAGTTGGTACATAAATAGCTAGCAGTAATAGAGGAATTGCTGTTGTGAGTGATGTATAGATAGAGCGTCTAAAACTTTTTTTAACTCCATAGTCCACAATGTCGCCAAAACTTTCTTTTACGTTTTTTTCTTTGTTATTTTTAATTTTCTCTCGTATTCGATCAAAAATAACTATAGTATCGTTTATGGAATAACCGATCGTAGCTAAGATTGCCATAACAAAAAGTACATCTATGGACACATCTAAAAAGAATCCAACAAAGACAAACACACCAAACGGCACAATTATGTCGTGAAAGAGTGCAATGAGTGAAACCAATCCGTATCTAAATGATGAGACTGGCTTTGATGCATCCTTGAATGCAAAAGATATAAAAAAGACTATAAGCAATGAAGCAACTATCAGCGCTACTATCGTCTTGTTTATTATTTCTGTTGAGACAGATGGACCGAACGACACATGCTCGTTTATCTCTGCGCCGCTAAATTCACTGGCCAAAGCGTTAAAGATTTTTTTTCTTCCCTCATTAGTGGAATCAGGTGTTTTGAGTGTAAAAACATTGTTATTTAAAGACAGAAAATCAAGCTCCACCTCATTGGACAGTAACTTCTCTTCTACAACATTTAACTGTTGACTTGTCGGCAGCACAAACTTCGTAGTACTTCCCCCAATAAACTCACTAGAAAAAGACAGTCCTAAGAAAAAAGGTGATGATAGTAATACGATCACGAGTATAGAAGAGAATGTTAGGAAAATTTTATTATATTTTGAAATCATATTATTTTTTTGGAATTATAAAATACGGAGTTTTGCCTTTAATAAATAACGAAAGTATCCACAACAATGAACGAGAGAGAAAAATAGCGGAAAAGAAACTGACAAGAACACCTATACCAAAAGCAAGTGCAAAACCTTTTACTATTGATGTACCGAACCAAAACAAAAGCAATGCAATCAAAAATGTAGAGATATTTGCATCTTTGATAGAACTCCAAGCACGAGAAAAGCCAAGAGATAAAGCCTCTTTAAACTGTTTGCCATCCTTTAATTCCTCTCTCATTCTTTCAAATATAAGTACATTAGCATCAACAGCAAGCCCAAGAGACATAATAATACCAGCTATGCCAGCTGCTGTTAACACTACTGGTATCACTTTAAAGATAGATATCATTATAATTGCATATCCCAAGAGAGCAACGCCGGCCAAAAAACCAGAAAGTCTGTAAATTATTATAAGTAACAAGATTATTAAAAGTATAGATAAAACTCCAACAAAAAATGCTTTTTGGATTGTGTCTTCGCCTAAGCTTGCTGAGACTGTTTGGGTCTCT
>JABABE010000154.1 GCA_014238395.1 Candidatus Kaiserbacteria bacterium | reverse complement strand
GGCTTTAACTATTCTTGAAGGAGCTAGCATTGAGTATGTATTGTCTCCTAAACAACTTGCACTTTGGAACTGGGCTTTATCTTTGGAAAGTAAAGAATTTTCACGAAAAGACGCTATAGTATCGCTCCAGTTTTCACCCAGAACTGTGGAAGCCAGTATCAAAAAATTAGCTGGTATGAAAAAATTCGCTAGAATGGGCGAAGGCAGAGCTAGTAGGTATAGAGTTTTGGGGTAGGTAACTTTATTGTAGAGACCTTTGAATTTATCTAAAAGTAAAGCCTATTTTTTCATTATCATTTTTTCTTGTTAAGCGGTTAAGATTTTTTCTTTTTCTTCGCAAAACGCATCAAGGTTATCTACAATAATTACACTTTCATCAAATTTCTGATTAGCAAAAGAAAAAAGTTTGGGTTTTTATATTTGAAGTATAAAATAGCAAAATACAAAAAATTTAGTAGTCTATTTTAGATGGAATACAAATTCAAAAATGAAAAATAAAAGTAGTAGCAAACAATTAAGTAATTCTTTTTCTACTGGGGGAGGTGGAGTAATTTTTGAACATCGTGTTCAAGCTTCTTTTGTGGTTTTAATGCTTACTGGAGGATACGCTCCTTGCCTACCATGCCACCCTATTACAAAAATTAAGTTACAAGGAAGAGTTGATGGATTTGAAACCGATGATATGATTATTTTTGTTAAAGATCCAAATACTTATGAAGAATATAAGCTACTTGGACAAATAAAAACTACAATTCAAATCACTAAAAGTAAATCCGCATTTTCAGAATTTATACAAGCTGCATGGAATGATTTTAATAATCCAGATATTTTTAATAAAGAAAAAGATATTATTACTCTTATAACTAGTAATTTAACTGCTGCAGATTATCGTCCTATGAAATGGGTATTAGAACAAGTCCAATATAGCAGTAAAGACGAATTTTTTAAAAAGGTTTCAAAAGCAAACTTTAGTCCTCAAAAAACTGAAGAAAAATTAGAGGTTATTAAAGAGAATCTAAAACGAGCAAATCATAATAAAGATATTACTGAAGATCAATTTTATCAGTTTTTAACTCGTTTCCGTTTATTACAATATGATTTAGATATTAAGTCTGGAATTGTAGAATCTTTACTATGCTCACATATATCACAATTTAATCATCTAAAACCAGATCAGGTATGGGCACAAATTTCTGCAATTACAGCAAATTATAATAAAAATGCAGGTGTAATTACAAAAACAGAACTCTATGAAAAATATAAAGATTTAAAAGAGAGATTCACGCGTCCAAGTCCTACTCATATTCCTAAAAAATTCACAAACCCACCAGCCATAAAATCTAATACTACTAGAACAGATTGGAAAAAACATTCTGACGCTACCATTCTTGCTCTGGTAAATTTGGTTGGAGAGTGGGATGAAAACAATCCAGAAGATATTGAAATTATAAATGGATTTATTTGCCAGAAAGATCCTACTTGGAAATTCAAACTCAATGAGATTTTACAAATTCCTGATAGCCCTTTTTCCTTAAAGAATGGGCAATGGAAGATTAAAGACCGTAGTAGTTTATGTGATTCACTAGGTTCAAGAATATTTAATGAAGACCTAGATAATTTTAAAGATATAGCTATTTCTGTATTGACTGAGCGTGACCCTTCCCTAGAATTACCTGCTGAAAAAAGATTTATGGCAGGTTTGTATAATAAAAACCCTACTTACTCTTCGTCAATAAAAAATGGACTATCTGAAGGATTGGCTATGCTTGGAAACAAACGCAATGCATTAGATAACTGTTCTCACAGTAAAGTAGAAAGCATAACAATTCTAACCATTCGTACTATTTTTAACGATGCAGATTGGAAACTATGGGCTAGTTTGAGGAGATTGCTACCTACTTTAGCAGAATCTGCTCCAGATGAATTTTTAAATGTGGTAGATACTACATTGCAATCTACTTCTAATCCATTTAGGGAATTATTTTTACAAGAAGGAAAAGGAATTAATCTATTTGATGACAATTACTTGGCTGGGTTACTTTGGGCATTAGAAGTTCTTGCGTGGGATAAAAATTTTCTTGTTAGGGTTTGTGTTCTATTTGGAGAACTTGCCAGTATTGATCCAGATGGTAGTTGGGCTGATCGTCCCTTAAATTCTTTGGTAACTATTTTATTGCCGTGGTTTCCGCAAACTGTAGCAAATATTGAAAAACGCAAAGTAGCTGTAAAAACACTCTGTGATGAAAATCCAGAAATTGCTTGGAAATTGATTATACAACTATTGCCTAATCGGCAACATCTATCATCAGGAACCAGTAAACCATCTTGGCGTAACACTATACCTAAGACTTGGAAAGAAAAAGAAGTAACCAAAAGCGAATATTGGAAACAAGTATCTTTTTATATCAATTTAGCAATTACGATAGCAAAGAAGGATATAGGCAGTGATATAGAAAAACTTGTAACACTTATTAAAAATTTCTCTAATCTTACAGAAGATACTTTTGGTGAGTTATTAAAAGTGTTATCATTAGATACTGTTTTTAATATTCCAGAAAAACATCGTCTTACTCTTTGGGAACATCTTAAAGATTTCACAAACAATCACCGTAGATATTCTGATGCTCAATGGTCGTTAAATGAAAAATATCTTTTACGAATTGACGATATTATTAAAAAATTAACTCCTTCAAATCCTTTAAATCTTTATCGTTATCTGTTTTCTAGAGATAAATTTGATCTTTATGAAAAAAATGGAAATTGGGACGAGCAACGAAAAGAACTAGCCAGCCGTCGTCAAGAAGCTATCAAGCAAATATTAAAATTTGGAGGAATAAAAAAAGTGATAGAATTTAATAAGCAAGTAAAATTCCCTCAAGAAGTTGGAAATTCTTTAGGAAATATTGCTAATGATGAGATAGATTTATTTTTATTGCCCAAACACTTAAAAGATATTTACCCTTATTCATTTATAGGTATGTATATTCAAAGTCGTCATTATATTAAAAAATGGTCTTGGGTAGATGAATTAAACAAATCAATTTGGAGTAAAGAGCAAATTGCACAGTTTTTAAGTTTTTTACCATTTACCATTGAAACTTGGAATCGTGCCACTCAATGGTTAAATAATGAAGAAGATAAGTATTGGAAAAAAGTTGATGTATATCCTTATAGAGCAGACAGTAATTTAGATTTTGCTGTAAAAAAACTACTCAAATACAAAAGACCACTTTCTGCTATTGAATGTTTGTATAGTCTTCTTTACAACAAAAAAACAGTAAATATAAAGCATAGTATTCGTGCTTTATTAGATGCAAATTCTGCAAATGAACCATACAATCGGGAGTACCACAATAATGCTGCTGAATTGATAGAATTTTTACAAAATAACCCTGATACTTCTCCCAATGATCTTTATAGTATTGAATGGCTGTATCTTCCTTTATTTGAGTATAATAAAGTTTCTCCAAAATTTTTAGAAAAAAATCTTGCTAAAGACCCAGAATTTTTCTGTCAAATAATCCAATGGGTTTATCGCTCAAAATCTAAGTCAGATGCAAAAAAAATATCTAAAAGTCAAAAAATTAGGGCTGAAAGAGGAAATCAATTACTTCGTCAATGGAAAATACCACCTGGAACACAAGAAGATGACAGTTTTGATAGCAAGCATTTTTCTGATTGGTTAAAAAAAGCAAAAGAAATCTGTAGAAAATCAGGACATTTAGAGGTTGCACTCAGCACAATTGGTAGTGTTCTCATTCATTGTCCCAAAAGTGAGAAGGGATTTCAGATAAGTCATAATATTTTTATCAATAATGATATAGCAAAAGCATTGAATCAAAAAGATTTAGAAAAAATGCGGAGTGGTTTTGAAATAGCTATATCTAATTCAAGAGGGATACATATAGTTGATTTTAAAGAAGAAAAAAATCTTGCTCAACACTATACAAAAATAGCAGGAAAGATTGAAAATGCAGGACATCATCGGTTAGCTGATAATATTTGGAATTTATCAAAACGGCATACTAGAGAGGCAAACCGTATTAAAAATGAATATGGCATATAGGATTAAATTGCGATATTAGTGAGAGAGGGATTCAAATTTCAAACTTCTAGATTCTTGAATAGCAATCACACGCTTTATCTATCTGCTAGTGAATTTGAATTTATCTAAAAGCAAAGCCGATTTTTTCATTATCATTTTTTCTTGATTTTGTAGTGGTTTAGGTGCATAATGAACTTAACCTAATTTGTAGATTGATTCATTAAAGAGACTGTTAAATTAGGCATTATTAGGAAAGCTAGGCAAGGCAAAATTTTTTTTATGACACAGGAATACACGAAGTATTGCGAGGAATAAAAAAATTTTTAACGGCGCATAGC
>JABABE010000153.1 GCA_014238395.1 Candidatus Kaiserbacteria bacterium | reverse complement strand
TTCTCTAAAATTTCTTTTGCTTTCTCTTTTGATGTTGTTAATTGTCTTAATATATCACTATTAATGCCTCGTGGATCAAATATCATAGATTTAGATCCAGCAACACCAAGTATTTCAGTAGGATTGGCGTGATTTTTTTTTTATTTTTTTTTAATGACTCTCTTTATAAATTCTCTACCAACATTACCTACGCCGAGAATAAAGATATATTGTTTCATGTTCTTTTTATTATAGCAAAATCAGATAAAATAGTAAATTTTGTGTTTGAGAATTTTAAAAATGTAATATGCAAGCGATTTTGGCAGTTCACTAGAGCGATGAATACAAGCGTAGAGTGTCGAATGTGTTTGGTTTTGAGTTAATAAAAAGATGTAGAACAAAACTGTTCTATCGTGCATAATGTTATATATGAAAAGATGCATAGGAATAATACCAGACGGTAATCGTCGTTGGGCAAAGAAAAATAATTTGTCCGAAAGACAAGCTTATGAAGCTGGCATGGAAAAATTATTAGAGGTTAGTGTGTGGGCACAAGACGCTGGGTTTAGCGACATAGTCGCTTTCTGTTTTTCCTCTAATAATTGGAAAAGAGGAGAGAGTGTATTGGAAAAAATATTTTCTACCAGAATGACAGATATATGTTTTGACAAAAAGAAAATACAACACACGAAAATCTCTGTTATAGGAGATACCGCAAATGTTTCTCCTCGCATATTAAGTGACCTAGAAAAAGTAGTAGATAGTACTAAAGAAAATACTGGAATAAAGTTGCACGCTCTTCTCTCCTATGACTCTAGAGAGGATATAGTAAAAAGTATAAAAAAAATACAGCAAATCGGGAAAGAGGTGAGTGAAGAGAGTATAAATTTGTATTTATCTACTGCCTTAATTCCAAATCCTGAGTGTGTTATACGCACAGGTGGTCACCATCGCTTGTCTGGGTTTATGCTATGGGAGGCAGAGTATAGCGAAATATATTTTTCTGACTATCTATGGCCTGAGTTTGAAAAGAAAGACTTTGAAATGTTTGTAGAAAAGTTAAATAGAACAAAGAAAAATATAGGAGCGTAATTGTATGTTTTTAGATGTTTTAAAAGAAAATGATAGGTTTGTTGTTATAAATAAAAAGTGTAGTATTGAGTAAGGGTGATTAGCTCAGCTGGTTAGAGCGCTCCCTCGACATGGGAGAGGTCACAGGTTCGAATCCTGTATCGCCCACAAAAGTATTTAAAAACTGCTGTGATATAATTAATTTATGAATAAAAGTAGAACTTACATAAACAAACTTGCAGAGAATACTGGAAAGAGTGTGATGATAAAAGGGTGGGTCGAGACAGCAAGGGACCAGGGAAAACTAATGTTTCTAGATTTTAAAGATATGACTGGTGTGG
>JABABE010000152.1 GCA_014238395.1 Candidatus Kaiserbacteria bacterium | reverse complement strand
CTTTCTTAGCTATTGTAGCTGCTGTACCATTTTTATTTTCTTCATCCACAGTTGGAAATTTCCTTTTCGCTATCGGAGGTGCAGGTGTTCTGATTATAGTTTCTGTGGTCCTTGATATATATCATAAAATACAGTCTCGTCTGTCCACATAGATTTGAGTATTATATAATAAACAAATGACACAGAAACATTGTACATATATATTTTTTGCACCACCTGGATCTGGAAAAACAACTCAGCACAAAAAATTGTCTGGACACTTAAAAGATTTAGGCGGCACTCCAATTTCAATAAATGCAGGTAAACTTGTTCGTGAATATTTTTCTAATCCTAAGTCAGACATAGAAAAATTGTTTAAAGAAAAAATGGAAAACGGCAACTTGTTACCAGCTGCTATACCTATATCATTGGTAACGGAAAAAATCATCGAAGACTATGAAAAAGGAACAAGTATGATACTTGATGGTGTAGGGAGAACAGAAGATGAAGCACTTTTATTTGATGAATTTTTAAACTTTTTGAATACTAGTGTGCATATAATCTATCTTTCTGTACCAAAAAAGAATATCATCGAAAGATTAAAGAAAAGAGGAAGAGAGGATGACAATACTGCAGAAAAAATGAAAAAAAGGTTTCAAGAGTATAATAAAAAAACAAAAAAAGCATTGATTTTTTTTAAAAAATCAAAGAACATAAAAAGCTTTCACGAGATTGACGGAACAGGTACACCTGAGGAAGTGACAAATCGTATAAAAAAGTATGTATGTTCAAACTAAATAATAAGTCATTATGAAAAAACAATCACATTTTTATATTTTTTTAGGAATGCCTGGGGCTGGAAAAAGCACACAAATTGGTCTTTTAAAAAAACACTTTATAGAAAATGAAAATAAATTAATAGAAATAAATACCGGAGAATCATTAAGATATTTTTTTAAAAATACTGCAAATCCATTGATAAAATCAATGTGCAGCGATATAAACAAAGGTGGTTTGGCACCATCGGTGTTGCCGATCTTTTTATGGACAAAAAAAATCTTGAAAGAATATGAGCCAGGATGTGTATTTCTTTTAGATGGAGGTGTTAGAAAAGAGAAGGAGGCAGAGTTGTTTCTCAATTTTTTATGTGGAATGGGTGATAACATTAAAATAAAAGTAATTTATTTAATATCATCAACAAGTAACTCTAAAAAGAGGTTAATGCTAAGATCTAGAGGAGATGATGACAACCCAAAGGCGATAGAAAATCGATTAAAAATACATGAAGAAAGAATTAAAAAAACTTTAAAAAACTTCAAAAAAGCTTCTAAGTTTGTAGATATGTTTAAAATAGATGGAGAAGGTGAAGTTGCGGAAGTTTTTGCGAGAATTAAAAAAATATTATAAAGAAGAATGATAATAGATAAAACAAAGGATCTAGAAAATTTTAAAAAATCTGGGAAAGAACTTGAACATATTTTAATAAAGTTAAAGGAGTTTATAAAACCAGGTATATCTACTATGGATATATCAAAAGTTGCTGACCAATTATTTAAAAAAAACAACTCAACATCTGCATTTTTAGGATACAAACCAGACGGTGCGACAACCAGATTTCCTTACCGTGTGTGTATCAGTGTGAATGAAGAAATCGCTCATGGTGTCCCAAACAAAAACAAAATTTTAAAATCAGGAGATATTGTTTCTGTTGATTGTGGGGTTGAATATGCAGGATGTTTCAGTGATGCTGCTTTTACTGTAGGAGTTGGGGATATTACACAAAGAAACAAAGATTTACTTGATACTTCTTCTGAGTGTCTAGAAAAGGTTTCAGAAATTATTAAAACAGGAGTTTGTGTGAGTGAGATAGGTAGATTTATAGAGAATTTTGTACAAAACAAAGGTTTTTTTATAGTTCCAGAGCTTGGAGGTCATGGGATAGGTTACAAACCCCATGAAAAGCCTTTTATTTTTAATTTTTATAATGTAGAAAATCAATACAAACTAAGTGAGAATGAGATAATAGCAATAGAACCCATTATCTCCACAAAAAAAATAAAAGAAATGAAAACCAATAGCGTGGATGGCTATACATATTATGACCCAAAAGGTGCTATTTCTTGCCATTTTGAACACACATTCATAGTGATGACAAATAACAGAGCAATGTCGTTAACAGGAAAGCCGTGGTAGAGTATTTTAAAGATGAGTAATAAAAAATTTATTGAAAGGACATTGGTGATTTTAAAACCAGATGCTGTGCAACGTTCACTTGTTGGAGAGACAGTCAAAAGATTTGAAAACTTAGGTTTAAAATTTGTCGGAATAAAATTAGTATTACCAAAAAAAGAAAATGTAAGGATGCATTATACAGTAGACCCTGATTGGATAAGATTAACTGGTGAAAAAGCCATGAAAGCAAAAGAAAACCAAGGAATAAATATTTCTGAGTCAGCAGAAGAAATAGGAGAAAGGGTTCTCGAATCTTTAATAAAATTTATGACATCTGGTCCGGTGGTTGTGATTGCTGTAGAGGGAGCGAGTGCAGTTCCGCTAGTTAGAAAAATAGTAGGCTCGACAGAGCCTTTGTCTAGTGATGTTGGTACTATACGAGGTGACTATGTCTTTGATTCTTATGCGATGGCAGACATAAATAATAGAGCTATACGAAATCTCATACACGCTTCGAGTGATATTGAATCAGCTAAAAAAGAAATAAAAATATGGTTTGATGAAAAAGAATTATTAAACTACAGTACAGCACAGGAAAGATTTATCTATGATGTTGACCTTAAAAACATTCTTCAATAGGACAAACAAAAGACATAGAATTGTTTTACTTGTCACAGCTTTGGTTGTGCTTTCTATTCTACTTGTAGCGCACACACTTGGTATTGAAAGAAAGCTTTATTATATATATGAGTGGTATGACTGCTTTACACATGCATTGGGTGGTGTGTCTATAGCATCATTTGTGTATGCATTTCACGAAACTCGTATACATTCAATAACATTACTGTCTGTATGGGTTTCTTCTTTTTTCTGGGAATTATTTGAATACTATTTAGTTTCTATACCGTTTCATTTGCTGGATTCACTTTATGATGTGTTTTTTGCTAGTATAGGAGGACTTTTGTTTATTGTCGTAGCAGAATATCATAGGAAAAAAAATAAATTTTAATTTATCCTGTTGAATAATTATTTACAACTATCTACAATTTTTTTGAATGCAGTCTCATTGTCTTTCGCAAGTTCTGATAAAACTTTTGTATTTAATTTTATGTTTTGTTTCTTGAGCGATGAAACTAACTTTGAATAATTTGTTGATGATTTTCTTGCTAATGCATTTATTTTAACAATCCAAAGCTTCTTAAAATCCCCTTTCTTTTTTCTCCTGTGTGCAAATGCATGCACACCTGCGTGCAAAGCTGCTGTCGTTGCGTCTCTAACTTTTTTTGACCTACCTAACCTGTATCCTTTAACCTGCGAAAAAAGAGTCCTTCTCCCTTTTTTAACCATTGTTCCTCGTTTTATTCTAACCATAATTCTATTTATTTTTTATATAAAAATTTTTGTATATTTTTTTTACTTTCTACTATAGTAACATTAGATCTCTTTGACATTCTTTTGGAACTCGATTGTTTTGCATTAAGGTGAGCCTGACCTTTTTTTCTCACTAAAAGTTTTTTGTTTTTTGTGATTTTTATTCTTGATAGTGCTGATTTGTTTGGTTTGACCATATTATTTACTTGCTTGTATTAGTATAGAATAACCCTTCGGGCTTTGTCTAATGTCTTCTAAAACTCTAAATGGTTCTGGTATCAAAGAGACAAAATATTCTAGTTTTTCTCTTAAAAAATCTTTGTCCATATTCTTATATCTACCAGATAAAAATAAATCTATTTGAACTCTATATCCTTGATCCATCCATTTTCTGGACATTTTTGCTCGCATTTGTAGTATATCTTTGCTTGTATTAGTCTTGATTTGTGTTATTTTTGACTCTGATTTCTTTTCGGCCAGTTTGAAGGATCCAAATCTTTCTTTTCTTAATTTTTTTTGTGTATATTGATATTTACCATAATCCATAATTTGTGCCACAGGAGGTTTTGCTGTGGCAGATATTTCTACTAAATCTAAATTTTCTTGTTTTGCACGACCTATTGCATCTGTTGTTTTCACTATTCCAGCACTTTTACCATCCTCATCTATAAGTCGAACCTCTCTAGAATTAATACTCTCATTAATTTTGATTACTGCCTGTCTTTTATTTTTTATTATATTCAATGTTTCTATTATAACAAATAAAAAATAAAACACAAGTAATCATAGAAAAGTGCTATCATAGTATTATGAAAAGTTATATTTTTACAATTTTAATATTTTTTATGACCATAGCTGCTTCACTTTTTTTCATAGAGCATCCATATACTCGTCAAATTAAAAAAAAAGCAAATTTTTTTCAAGACGGATCTATTATATATGAAGTTAAAAATATAAGAGATGTAACCACGAATGATCATATAATAGGTGTTGGTGAAGAAGAGCCGCCGTTTGTTTTGATAGAGTATTCCGACTATACGTGTCTTTTTTGCGCATCAATGAGAAAAACAATAAAAGAGGTGGTCGATGACAATGGTGCAACTCTTGTGTATAGACATTTTTTCCCATTAAATAACCCAAATGGAATAAAGAGAGCAGTTTCTGCAGAATGTGTCGCAGAAGTATCAGGAGAGGAGGTATTTTGGCAGTATACAGGGTTTTTATACAATACCAGGCCAACAAATATCACAGATAAGACTTTGTCTAGATTTGGAATAAATATTAAAAAATACAATGATTGTGTAGAAAACCCAGGCAAGAAAATTGAGAAAATACAAAAAGAAACAAAACAGCTGCAGAAAATAGGCGCTAGAGGCACACCATTTATTTTAGTGATCAAAGATAACAAAATAGCTGGATATACATACGCGACAAGTAAAGAGAATTTCATTAAAATAATAACAAAGGCAATAAAGTAACAAGAATACAATTTATGTATTATTATATAATATAGACAAACAAATGGAACAAAAAAATACAAATAAAGACATAGACACAGAAAAAGGTACAACAGGTACGGACAGAAATTTGTTGAACACTAAAAAAAATCTCAAAAATCCAAATAATCTAGTGGTGCTCGTAGTTGTTTCCACTATAGTTGGTTTTCTGTTGGCTAATTTTGTTAACAATAATCAAAATAATCAAACAGATTATTTCTCAGATAAAATGACACAAGAAGAAGATTCAAAATATCCATCTGTAAAAAATCCTTTTTCTGCGATACTTTCTATATCATCCACAGACCCTTTTTTTGGAAACAAGAATGCAGAAACTATTGTATTTGAATATTCTGATGTCGGTTGTCCAAATTGTGCAAGATTTCACTCTACTGTGACAGATGTCGTAAACAAATCTTCAGGAGACGTGGTCAGAGTGTACAGGCATTTTCCAGTTATAAGAGATTTTTCACAGCACGGTGCCGTGATTGCTGAATGTATAAAAAACAAATCAGGTAACAAAGCATTTTTTAACTTCTTAAATAAAGTATTTTCAACAAATTTAAATAAATCTGTAATAACTAGAATCGGCATTGAGCAAGGGTTAACAGATTCTGAGATATCGTCCTGTCTTTCTAATGACAGTAAAGAAAATGGCTTAATAAAAAGATATGTTGAACAAGCTTCATTGGTTGGCATAAGAGGTACACCAAACGGATTTATTTACAACAAAAGAACTGGTAAGTATTCTAGACTTTTCGGGGCGATACCAAAAAGCGAATTGGAAAGATTGATTAACAAATTAAAATGATAGAATTTTCTATTATTGCTGTGTTTTTGACAGGCATAGCAAGTTTTTTTTTGCCGTGTACTTTGCCAATAATAATAGGTAGTATTGGATTATTAAAAGGAAATTCTTCACATAGATTTTCTCGATTTAACAAAACATTATTATTTATTATCGGATTTTCTATTATCTTTATTATCTTTGGTGGATTTGCCGGACTTTTAGGGGGTACTTTTTCAAAAGGTTCTTTGTTTATAAATTCAAGTGTAATACCTGTTTTGAAAAAAGTAGCAGGAATTTTACTTATTTTTTTTGGAATAACAATTATTTCTCCATCTAAGATATTTTCAATAATTGGCATGAAGTCAGGAGGTTTTTTTATACCAAAATGGCTGAATGTCAACTCTAACACAGGCGCTTTTTTACTTGGAGTTATTTTTGCTTCTGGCTGGAGTGCTTGCATATCTCCTGTATTGGGAGGTCTTTTGATTTTAGCAGCAGATTCATCAACTGTAGTATATGGAATGATTATGTTAGGAGTTTTTTCTTTGGGGCTGTTGTTGCCGTTGCTTTTTATCTCTTTGTTTTTTGATTTTACTCAAAAAGCACGATTTATAGAAATAGTAACAAGATGGTCTGCTTTTTTTGCTGGAATAGTGTTTGTTTTTATGGGATTTGTTTTTCTGTTTGGGCAAGAATATCTACTTTCTAGTTTTTTGTACAAAATTCCACTTTTATATAGATAAAATGTTTTATGTTCAAACGGCATATTAATTTTTTGACATTAAATACATAGATAGTTACAATATGTTTATATGAAACAATATTTAATTGGTGTATCAAAAGAATTCTCAAAAATTAATTGGCTGCGATTTGCTGTTGTAATTAGATATACTTTTATTGTTATATTTTCTGCTGTTTTGGCAGGTGTCGTGCTCGGTATCATGGATAATATGTTTGTAAAAATCATTAGATATTTAACTTTAAATTTTTAATATGGAAGAGGTAAAAGAAAATACAGAAGCTAAGTGGTATGCAGTGCAAACGTATCACGGTAAAGAAAACACAGCTTGTAAAAATTTACTTCAAAAAGCAGAGACAGAAAATATGCAAAAAAAGATAATTGATGCTGTCGTACCTGAGGTAGATAAGATTGTTATAAGGAGAGGTAAAAGAATTGCAAAAAAAGAAAAAATATATCCAAGTTATTTACTTGTGAATATGTTTTCTGACAAAGACACGGTCTCTTTTGTAAAAGGTGTTAATGGTATATCTGGATTTGTAGGATCAAAAAAAGATCCAATACCTCTATCAGAAAAAGAAGTAGATAGTATTTTTTCAAAAATAAAAGAAGATGCTACAAAACACAATATAGATTTTATGGTTGGTGAAGTTGTTCGTATTGTCGAAGGTCCTTTTGGAGAAATAAATGGAAAAATCTCAGAAATAGACAAGCAGAGAGGACAAATGGTTGTTTTGGTAAACATGTTTGGACGCGACACACCGATGAAACTTGATGTTGTGCAAATAAGAAAATTATAATATACATATGGCAAAAAAAATAACAAAAACAATAAAATTACAAATAGAAGCTGGAAAGGCAACACCTGCTCCACCAATAGGTACATCTCTTGGACCAACTGGTATAAATATGGGTGAATTTTGTTCACAATTTAACGAAAAAACAAGAGAAATGTCTGGTGATATTATACCTGCTGTTATTTCTATATTTGAGGATAGAAGTTTTTCTTTTGTTTTAAGAACACCACCAGCATCTTTTTTACTTAAAAAAAAGGCAAGCATTAAAAAAGGTTCCGGTAAAAATTTAGTAAAAAAAATCGGGTCTGTATCAAAGCAAGATATACAGGATATAGCAAAACTTAAACTTGAGGAATTGAATGCAAGAGATATTGCGCAAGCAGAAAAAATTATTGAAGGAACAGCTAAATCTATGGGTATAACTATTAAGTAGTCAAACTCTTAATATTTCATATTTTTTATGTTAAAAGACAACCTTCGTGACTACATACATACAGCACTACTTTCTTTAAATATAAAAAAACCAAAAGAAGATATTCAAATCGATACACAACAACATAGTAAATTTGGAGACTATTCTACAAACATCGCTTTCTTGTGCGGTAAAAATCCAACAGAGTTTGCAGAAAAAATCAAGGATGAGATATTAAAAGCAAATCACGATTCAGTAAAATCTGTTGAGGTTGCAGGAGGTGGTTTTGTTAATTTTTATCTATATGACAAATTTTTCTGCGTAAAGAGAGAAACAAACAAAAGTAGATATAAGCAAAAAAAAAATAATCAAGTCCTTGTTGAATACACAGACCCGAACCCGTTCAAGGTCTTCCACATAGGACACCTGATGACAAATATAATTGGTGAAGCTGTCGCCTCTTTGTATGAATCTTTGGGGTATAAAGTTGTGAGACTTTGTTATCAGGGTGATGTCGGTCCACATGTCTCAAAGGCTATTTTAGGGGTGGTGAAAAAAAATATTAAAACAAAAGATCTTTCTGTAAAAAACATCGCTGAATCTTATACATATATAAACAAGATGGAAAAAGAAGACCCTAGTATTTCTGGACAGATAACAAGTATTACACAAGATATGTATGCAAAAACGATGTCTCAGCACTATAACAATATATACAGAATAGGAAAAGATCTTTCTATGGAGCATTTTAAAGAGCTGTATGACATACTGGGAACGAAATTCGACAATCATTTTTTTGAAAGCGAAGTATATGAAAGTGGTACAGAAATTGTTCTTAAAAATTTAAAGAATGGGGTTTTTAATAATTCAGATGAAGCCGTGGTGTACGAAGGGAAAAAGAAAAAATTGAATACCAGAGTATTCATAACTTCAAAAAACACACCAACGTACGAAACAAAAGAAATTGGGTTGTATTTCCAAAAAATAAAAACATATCCAAAAGCAACACTTTCAATAATAATAACAGCAAATGAGCAAGATAATTTTTTTAAGGTAGTAAATGCAGCGCTAGAGGATATAATAGGGCAAAAAACAAAAACATTAAACATAACTCACGGTGTCATGAAGATCACAGGTTCTGGAAAAATATCTTCAAGGGAAGGGAATGTTATTTCTGGTGAAGAGTTATTGAAAAAAGTAATACAAGAGGTGTCAAAGAAAAATCCAAAGTTGAATGAGCAAGAAATAAAAACAATAGCTGTTTCTGCTATTAAGGTTGGTGTATTAAGACAAGAATATACAAAAGATATACATTTCGATATAAAACAGGAAATATCCCTAACAAAAGGGTCAGGTCCTTATTTACTCTATTCTCTTGTCAGATGTAAGGGGATTTTATCAAAAAAACCATTATGGAAGATTGTAAATTTTCTGTTGCCTAATAGTTCCTATGCTAACAAAGAGATTCTAAAAGAACTTGATCAATACAGTGAAATTTTAAAAAGCGCGAAAGAGAAAAATTCACCTCATCATTTAGTACAGTATCTGATACGACTTTCCTCACTTTTTAATTCTTGGTATGCAAAAGAAAAAATCATAGGAACAAAATATCAAAATCAGAAATTATTACTTGTAAATATGGTGAAAGAAACACTGGAGGATGGGCTTTGTGCATGCGGTATAAAAAAAGTAAATAGAATGTAATATATAATATTTGTATGAATAATAAAGAAGTCTTAGAGTTTTGGAAAAAAAATCAAATATTTGAAAAATCACTAAAAGGTATTGCTGACAAATCTTTTTTAGGTAAATGGAAACAAAAGTTATTTGGACATCGTCATTACACATTCTATGATGGTCCACCATTTGCAAACGGACTTCCTCATTATGGGCATGTATTACAAAGCGTCATTAAAGATGTTGTTCCAAGATATCAAACAATGAAAGGAAACATCGTGCACAGAAGATGGGGGTGGGATTGCCATGGTCTGCCGGTAGAAGTAGAGGTAGAAAAGGAACTTGGACTAAAGAACAAAAAAGAAGTTGAAGAGTACGGAATAGCGAAATTCAATCAAAAAGCCAGGGAATCTGTTTTGAAGTATGCAAATATGTGGGAAGATCTAATTCCTAAGATGGGTAGATGGGTTGATATGAAAAAAACTTATAAGACAATGGATACAAGTTATACAGAATCTGTCTGGAATATTTTTGAAAGACTGCACCAAAACGGATATGTCAAAGAAGGTTTGGACACAAGACACATATGTCCAAGATGTGAAACTGTTGTAGCAAACCAAGAAGTTTCACTTGGCGGATATAGAGATACTTTAGATAGGAGTGTGTATGTATTGCTTCCATTAAAAAATGATTTAAATACAGCAGTTGTGATATGGACCACAACAGCATGGACGTTGCCAGGAAATACAGCCGCTGCTGTAAATAAAAAAATATCATATGTTAAAATTAAAAAAGATAACAAAATTTTTATTGTAGCAGAGAGTAAAAAAAATTTGATAGATGGTGAGGTCATAGAAAAAATAACAGGAACTGATTTAGTTGGGATGGAATATGTTCCTCCTTTTGACTACTACTACGACAAAGACGATAAAATAAGTTGGAAAATATATCACGCTGATTATGTTTCTGATGACAGTGGTACAGGGATAGTGCATCTAGCTCCGGCATATGGTGCAGATGATATGAAGTTGGCAGAGGAAAACAAAATAAAAATAATACACCATGTAGGAAAAGATGGATACTTTGCAGATGTGATTTCTGATTTTGATAAAATCCCTGTAAAAATGAAAGGAAATCCAAAAAAACTGGATGATCAAATTATAGAGAAATTAAAGGAAGATGGAAAACTTTTTAAATTAGAAGATATCACGCACCCATATCCACACTGTTGGAGATGTGACACTCCTCTTTTGAACTATGCAACTATTGCCTGGATTGTCGATGTACCTAGCTATAAAAATACATTGATATCAGAAAATCAAAAAATAAACTGGATCCCAGAAAATATTAAAAATGGCAGATTCGGCAAATGGATTGCTGATACAAAAGAATGGGCAATCGGAAGGAGTAGATTCTGGGGTGTTCCTCTGCCGATTTGGAGGTGCAAGGAAAACGGGAAAATAATCATAATATCTTCAATAAGAGACATGATTAAACATCTTCCAAAACCAACAAATAAATATATATTTATAAGGCATGGAGAATCGATTTCAAATGTAAAAGGAATTTATTGCAATGAATCTTGTGGAGGACTAACAGAGAAAGGAAAAAAACAAGTGTCAGAGTGTGCAAAAAAATTCAAAAAAGAATTAACTAAAAATAAGGATATAGTTTTAGTTTCCTCTCAGATAAAGAGAGCACAGCAAACAGGAGAAATTCTTCAAAAAGAATTTAATGTAAAAAAAGAAAATTTCAAAACAGATGATCGTTTAGTTGAAATGTATAGAAGTGAAGAAGTAACAAAAAACTTGGCAGTGCATACACAGAAACATATAGACATTTTCCAAAAAGATCTGGCTTCTGGATACAAATATAGAAAAACAAATGATTCTGAATCATTTCAAGATGTAGGGAGGAGAATGCTGCTTGTGCTAGATGAGTATAGCAAGAAATATGAGAATAAAGTCATTATTTTTATATCACACGCCAGTCCTATACAAACTATTAAAAACATTATTGAAAACTCTAATGAAATATCTATGTATGAAAGTATTTTTGAAAGATTTCAAAATATATCTGGAATCATCAAAAATGCAGATCCAGTGTGTATAGAATACAAAGGGTTGCCTATAAATGAAGCTGGAGATATAGATTTACATAGACCATATATAGACAAAATGATACTGACAGATAGCTCAAATAATAAATATGAAAATGTAAAAGAAGTTTTTGATTGCTGGTTTGAGTCTGGCTCTATGCCGTATGCTTCAAACAATTACCCTTTTAATAACAAAAAACTTTTTAATCCAGAGAAAAACATTGGTTTTCCAGCCGACTTTATATCAGAAGGCTTGGATCAAACTAGAGGCTGGTTCTACAGTTTGCATGCAATATCATCTGGTGCATTTGGGAAAAAAGCATATAAAAACATAATATGTACTGGAATAATACAAGCAAAAGACGGAAAGAAGATGAGTAAGAAATTGAAAAATTACACAGATCCAGGAGAGTTGATAGAAAAAATAGGCGCAGACGCACTTAGGTACTATCTAGTATCATCGCCTATAACAAGAGGAGAAAATCTCTCTTTCTCTGATGATATTGTGAGTGAGATAGAAAGAAAAGTTTTTGCAAGATTAAGAAATTGCTTCACTTTTTATGACACATATAAGAACCTACCACACAGCACCAACTTGAACAAACAAAATATACTTGATAACTGGATTATAAATAAAATCAATCAGACACACGCAGAAATGACAAAATACTTTGACAAATACACACTTGATCGAGCGGTCAAACCACTAGGAGAATTAATAGAAGACATATCAACTTGGTATTTACGAAGGTCAAGGAATAGAATTAAAGATAAAGGCAAAGTCGGCAGTGACTCAAGAGCAGTAATGAGATTTGTACTAATGGAGACTGTGAAGTTAATGGCACCAATCGGACCATTTACAGCTGAATCTTTATATCAAACAATAAAATTTAAAAACGAACCAGAAAGTGTGCATTTGTGTTTTTGGGGAAAGAAAAAAAGATATCTCAATAGTAGTTTAAGTGATATGAATCTAACACGGGGTATAGTTTCAGACGCACTTGAGATTAGGCAAAAAGAAAGTATAAAAGTTCGGCAACCTCTTTTGAAACTTTCAATTAAGAATACAAAAAACTTAAGTAAAAAACATTTAGCTATAATAGCAGAAGAAATAAATGTGAAAGAAGTAGTAGAAGACAAAACTTTGAATGATTCTTTGCTGCTTGACACAAAATTAACAAAAGAACTAATAGAAGACGGACAGATAAGAGAATTGATAAGAGGTATACAAAACCAAAGAAAAAAAACAGGTTGCTTAACCACTGATGTAGTAGATGTTTCTATCTCAGAAACAACTGAAATGATTGATCTGATAAGAAAAAATGAAAAATATATAAAAGACTCAGCACTTATATCAAAATTAAATCTTAAAAAAGAAGACGCCACGTCTATCGAAATTGTTAAACAGAGTAAATAATCTATAAAATACAAGTTATTATATAAGTAATGAAAAAAATAGATTCAAAATATCGAAAAATGCTGTATGAAAAAGATTCTAATTTCATAAAAAAAAGGCAAAAGTTAACAAAAACACAATCCTTACTTAAAGATAATTGGAGTACAAATGACAAATATAAAGTAAAACCAATTTTAAAAATTCCATTTATAGTCTCATTTGTTTTTTTTATCATAACAGTATCAGTTGTTTTGCTTGGGCACTTCAGGGATTTTGACAAACTTATTTCTCCAAAAAAAGTTATTATTGAAATAGATGCACCAAGCTTTGTTCTTTCTGGAGCTACATCTAACGTGAATGTAAAAATAAAAAACTATAATCCAGTTCCAATAACACTTGCGGACATAGTTATTTCACATCCAGATGGAACTATTGTTCCAGAAATTGGAGATTCTGTATTAAAGACGACTAGAGACGGTATCCGTGGTGGAATAGAAAGTAACGAAACATACAACTATAATTACAGGCCTGTTTTTTATGGCAAAAAAGGAGAAGAAAAAGAAATTAAAATTAAGCTTGAATATCATATAAAAGGATCAAAGTCTTTGTTTGTTGTAGAAAATTCTTCAATAATAAAGATATCTAATTCACTAGTATCATTAGAGATAAAAGCAAACGAAACCACCACTTCTGGCAAAAGACTGCCATTTGAGTTAGAAATTTTTTCAAACACAGACAAAGAAATAAAAAACATAAGAATAAAACCTAGGTTCCCTTCAAGTTTTGTATTCAAGGATTCAGTGCCAGTGCTGCAACAGCAGGGCATTCCTACTTGGTATGTATCAGCTTTGTCACCAAGGGAAAGTGAAAAAATAAATTTTCATGGGATTTTGACTGGATCTGAAAAAGTAGAAAGCAATTTTGCTTTTGATGTATATCTTGAAATCGGGTCAGGAGATGGTTCAGAAGAAACCTTAGTGTATAGTGACAACCATTTTTTGATGATAGAAAATGCTTTTTTGACCACAGAATTTAAAGTTAACGGAAAAAACAATGATTTGTTTGTTGCAGAGCCAGGGAAGCCTTTAACAGTTATTTTTTCTGTTATAAATGAAAACGATTTTTTAGTAGAAGATTTAGTTGTTGAAATTATTTTTGAAGGGAATGCACTTGATGAGAGCAGGGTTTCTCCAGGAAAAGGGTTTTATGATGGAGATAGAAGGAAAATTATATACAATAAAATACAAATAGATAGTATAAAACTATTAAAACCTGGAAAAAAGGAAAATTTTTCATTTACAATAAGCACATTGCCATCAGAAAATGAATCACCAATTTCAATCACAGAAAAACAAATAAAAATACACGCTGATATATACGGAAATCTTAGTACAGATGATGGGTTTCGATTGGTTCAAGCACAAAACTTAAATACCACAATTATAAAAGCAAAAACAGATGTAATCACATCTGCAAAAACATTGCATGCAACATCGTTTTTACAAAACACAGGACCAGTTCCACCAAAAAGAGGAGAAACAACTCAATATGCACTATCGTTTTTAATTAGAAACTCTGGAAATAATTTAAAAAATACTGTACTTGAAATCCCATTGAATACTGGTGTCACATCAACTGGGAAGCACTTTCCAACACATCAAGATGTAACATATAACGAAAACACACACACAATTTTGTGGAATATAGGAAATTTATCAAGTGAAGGACCTCAGTCAAAAAGAAATATTGAGATACAAGTGGAGACAACACCAAGTATAGTAGATGTTGGCAGAAATATTAATCTAACAAAAAAGATAACTTTAGATTTTTTTGATTCGTTTACAGAAACAGAAGAATCTATAAATATTGAGAGACACACCACATATATTCGTGAGGAAACAAGTGATCACTCGTCTGGTAGAGTAGTAGAATAAATGATTGTTTGAAACTTGTGATACAATTATAGAAATGGAGCATAAGCACATATCTATATCAATAAAACCAGGAACTTTTTTCCTTGCTGGTATTGCAATTGGTCTGTTTTTTTTGGCATCAAAAATATTAGATCTGTTTCTAATTGTTCTATTTTCTCTAATACTAGCCTCTGGTATAAGTGCAGCCCAAAAATTTTTTAATAGATTTGGAATGAATCGTGTGGTGTCAATTATATTTATATATATAATAATTTTTTTACTTTTCACTTCTGTTATATATTTGTTAATTCCAATAATAGCAGACCAAACTGAATCCATTGTAAGTAAGTTTCCACAAACTTTTGAAAATATATCAGCTTTTATACAAAGCAAATTGTTTGCTGGTTCAAATATTAATTTAGTAGAAAGTTTGGATACAAAATCTGTATTAAGCAATTTTTCTTCTAGCATAAAGAGTCAGTTAGGAAACATACAAGTTGGCATATCTTTCATATTTGGAGGCTTGTTAGACTTTCTTTTAATTTTAGTTTTTACATTCTTTTTTGCTATACAACCACAAGGTGTCTCCAATTTTATTAAAGGTATCACTCCACGAAAATATAAAAAATATGTAGTAAATCTATGGGATCGTTTTGGTATCAAAATGGGGTACTGGCTGCAGGGGCAATTATTGTTGTCTACCATTACGGCAGTTTTAATGTTTCTGGGTTTTGTTTTGATAGGTGTCCCAAACGCTTTTGTGCTTGCATTACTTGCAGGTTTGTTTGAATTTTTGCCAGTCTTCGGACCTTTTGTTGCGTCCATTCCACCAGTCTTACTTTTAATTGCAAGTGGTGATTTTTATTCAATTATCTTTTTGCTCGTGCTTGTTATCTTAGTACAGCAAATACAACAAAATCTTGTGTATCCTATTGTTGTTCAAAAAATAATAGGTGTTCCTAGCATACTAGTCATTTTGGCCATTGTTGCAGGAATTACTTTAGGTGGTGTGATAGGGTTGCTTTTGTCCATACCTCTCGCAGTTTTATTAAAAGAGCTGTACAATGACATACAGAGCGGATATTTCACATCAGTGACACAAGAACAAAAAATAGAGGGTAATACAGAGGCTAATAAGTAGTTAACATTTTTGATGTTTGCAAATAGTCTTTTTAAATGTTAGTTTAACTATATGGCAGTAAAAAAGACTCAAAAAATATATGAATTTTGTTTCCATATAGACCCTGAAACTTCTGATAAAGATGTGAACGATTTGCTATCTTCAATCGAAAAAAAGATAGAAGCAGTTTCTGGTGAAATAATTTCAAAACAAGATCCAGAACACATAGAACTAGCGTACCCAATAAAATCAAAAACAAGAGGTACAAACGGTGTGTATTTAAGATTTACAAATTCAATAATCTCTTCTATAAAATTCCAAATACAAACAGAATTACAAAAAACTTTAGAAGATGATTTCTCCGGAATCAAGGAAATTTTTAGAAGTATATTTTTTGAAAGCGATAGACCAGATATTGTCTTTGATACTGAAGAAGAAAATGAAAAAGAAGTAAAGGAGGAGGTGAAGGAAAAAGAAAAAGTAAATTAATATATGTTTATAAACAAAACTCTAATCTACGGAAATTTAACAAGGGATCCAGAACTCAAAACGATACCGACGTCTGGTACATCTGTTGCCAATGCTTCCATAGCTACAAACAGAACTTGGAAAGATCAATCTGGCACAAAACAAGAGGAAGTTGAGTATCATGACGTTGTTTTTTTTGGGAAAACCGCTGAAGTGGTTTGTCAGTATTTAAAAAAAGGATCTGGAATTTTTGTTGAAGGTAGGCTAAAAACAAGAAGTTGGGAACAAGATGGAAACAAAAGATATAAGACAGAAATAATTGCAGAGCAAATGCAATTTGGTCCAAAAAAAGAAGGACAACCTGGTGAGAGTTCATATAATGAAACTCAAAAAAGCTCAGAAAAAGAGGAAGAAATAAATCCTGACGAAATACCATTTTAATATTATGAAAAACCAAATAGAATTAAACCAAATAGATTTTAGAAATGTAGCATTGCTTTGTAAATATATAAATCAGAATGGTAGGATGATGACAAGAAGATTCAACAAAACAAGAGCCATAGAACAAAGAAAAATTGAGCAAGCAATAAAAAGAGCAAGATATATGGCATTGCTGCCTTATATAAAGCAGTAAGTTTTAGAAAAGTTTTTAATTACTTACTTTTCTCCACTCTTTCGACATATTCACCAGTTTGTGTATTTACAGATACTATGTCTCCGGTATTTATAAAAAGAGGTGTGTCTATTACAGCGCCTGTTTCCAAAACAATTTTTTTATTACCACCGACAGCAGTATTTCCCTTTATAGACGGTGGAGCATCTTTGATTTGCAGATTAACTTTTATTGGTGGATAAACAGAAAACAGTTTTTCATCAAAGTAGACTCCAGTCACTTCTGTGCTTTCTTTTAATAAATTTGATGCCTCAACTATCGACGATTCGACTGTGATTCTTTTGCTTTTGTCATCTATGTGATGAAAAATACATTTGTCTCCTTGTTTGTATACAAAAACTAGTTTTTCTTTTTGTATGTCAGCCTGATCAAAATACTCAGAAGCGCTAAAATTCTTTTCTATTATGTTTCCAGTAATCAAATTTTTAATCTTTGTCTGCATGGAAGCTTTTTGCCTACTTTTTTTAGAAATCTGTGACTCAATCACTTCGTGGGGTATTTTATTAATTACAAAGAGTACTCGTGGTTTTAAATCTGTATATCCAAGTTTTGCCATACAAAAAGTATAGCAGAAAAATTAAAAGTGTTTTTTAAAAAAAAGATACAAAAAAACTTTGCATATATTCAATAATTAAATCAAAGACAGTTTGATTATAGGATATATACAGAACAAACAAAGCCCAAAATAACTCTATACCGATACCTCTCAAGTGATTTAATATCCAAAAAATAATAAAAATTGGTAAAGATATTATAAAAAACAATATTCCAAATAAACCACCTAAATTTTTACTGTACTCTAATAGTGAATTCGCATCCTGTATGCTTGGGAGTGAGTGTAGTGCAAAACAAAAACCAGCCCATATTTTTAAATAAAATAAGTACCAAATAGTATCAAGCGACGAAAAGGTATAAGAGAGTAATAAATAACTCAAAAAAGTGTTTACAACAAGAGGGCAAAGAGCTATGAAAAACATTTTTATGTACGAATTTGGAAAAAGATGTGTAACATCACCGCCTCCGCCATCAAAACGAAAAAACCTTACACTTTTAACCTTTGTGCCGGAAAACCAACATGCTAAAAGGTGTGCTGTCTCGTGTAAAACTATACCAGGAAATGTTAAATAACTAATAACTTTATATAAAGGCATTTTTATTTTTCCTCTTTTATTTTTTTATCTATCTCTTTTTTGATTTCTTTTATTAATTTTTCGTCTGTTTGTAAAAATTGCTTTGTTTTTTCTATTCCTTGACCAAGTGTTTTGTCTTTATATGAATAATATGCACCAGATCTTTTTATAACACCAACTTTTTCAGCTATTACAACAAGTTCACTTAATTTTGATATGCCGCTATTATACATAAGGTCAAAGGTTGCTGTTTTAAAGGGTGGAGCTACTTTGTTTTTTACTACTTTTACTTTAACTGTATTTCCTATGACTTCGTCACTATCATTTTTTATTTGTTTTGATCTTCTTATATCTATGCGGACAGAAGAATAAAATTTTAAAGCTTTACCGCCTGGTGTTGTCTCTGGATTACCAAAAAGTATTCCGATTTGCATTCGTATTTGATTTGTAAATATAACGATAGATTTTGATTTTGCAACTATTGCTACGAGTTTTCTCATAGCCTGGCTCATTAGTCTTGCTTGTCTTCCGATGTGTGTATCAGACATCTCTCCGTCTATCTCTGCTTGTGGAGTTAGTGCAGCTACTGAGTCTACAACTATCACATCCACTTCATTGCTTCGTACAAGTCTATCAACTATTTCTAATCCTTTTTCTCCAGAGTTTGGTTGTGATATTAAAAGCTCTTTTGTATTTACGCCTATTTTTGATGCATACACAGG
>JABABE010000151.1 GCA_014238395.1 Candidatus Kaiserbacteria bacterium | reverse complement strand
TGATGAGGAGTGTAAAAAAATGCATGTAAAGGAAACTTGTGTTTCAAACGTGCATACGATAGAAGGCCTGGCCAGTATGATTACAGGCAAGATATGAAAAGTAAAGAATTGTGACGAGTGGTAGACATATGTCTAGTATCCAAATGTATTGCACCCATCAAAAATTCTGATGAGTCATTATGGAGATACACTGTCATTTACAAATAAATACAATTTTTGAGTCATGATTTCATGAGAATTAGACTAGGTTTGGGCATTTTACCAGATTCACGGTCTCAATATCTAGATGTTTTCTACTATGACAAAGGATTTTCGCATGGCATCCAAAAACAATTCTAACAACATTTTCTTGTTTGTCACACATATTGCATCCATATTGTCTAGAGATCAATTCAAACTCGTTGCATCTTTCACGATGTGTTTGCCTTCATATTTTTTGTTCATTCTGCTTAATATTTAATAGTGGTACTTTATTTTTTCAGGATAGTCGTAGATAATACGTCCGACCAATTTTTTGTTTCTTTATTACATTATCACTATTATTTTTTAAATTATCACTATTATTTATTACATCATCACCATTATTTTTTAAATTATGTATACAATCATGGTGTTTTAGTCCAGACATAAAAAGACATAAAAATTCTACCGAACAGCTACTAACCCGATTATTCTTATACGATATAGTATTATTCTCAGTATTAATTGTCAATGTATACGTTTTAGCGCCAATATTATTTGTATTGGGCATATTTTGAAGATATATTGCATGGGAATTTTCTAACAGTTGTTCAGGTGTTTTGGACATAAATTGAGTATGATTTACAAATGGTGACAAAATATAGAATTTACATGGTACACTTGATCGATGATTTAAAAAAGTTATTTGTTGATCGACATTTATACTAAATTTAACATAATTTTCTTTAGAATTCATTTTTGGTCGCTTGAATTGAATAGCGATAACTCGAGAAGATTTTTTTATAGACAAAACTGAATCAAACCCTAAATTTTTTTCTTGGTTTGGGGTTGGGCAAATTATTTCAACATTTGATTGTGGTAATTTTTCTTTAATACAATTTGCTAAATGATGTAATAAGTTAACTTCAATCGTCTTTTCGCTAATTCTGCTCATTAAATTAGGATAAATCATGCTTATCAGAAAATAAATATCATTATGGCATTAATAAGATTCTCTTATGAACAATTGAACCTGATTTTTATAAATTTGGTGTGCTTTTAACACAAGAATTTAACTAATTTTTGCGCTTT
>JABABE010000150.1 GCA_014238395.1 Candidatus Kaiserbacteria bacterium | reverse complement strand
CCAGTTTTTACGTACGAATTGTCTGCTTTACCAGATATGGTAACATCAGGGAGTAGCTCTGCTGCATCATGTAAAAACATGATTCCAGCTCCGCATCCAGTAGGGCCAGATTCTGCCGAAGTCTCAATGCTTCGCTGTATATCATCTGGAGTTGCAAAAGGATTTGCATCTAGCAAGAGTGCGGCCATTCCAGCCACGTGTGGAGCTGATGCAGAAGTTCCGGCAAAATACTGGCCTGAAGTGGTAACCCTATCATATCCACATATCTCCGGTTTTTCACGTCCATCATCAGTCGGACCTCTAGAGCTAAAGTGTTCTAGCGTTTTCGTGTCATAACGTACTGCGCCGACGCTTATAGCACCGCGTGCATCAGATGGTGTGGTTATAGAACCAGTCACCACATAAGGGGTAATGGAGGAACTTATTGTGTCAATGTGCAAGTTGTGATTCTGTGTAGAATATTTAGAGGCTACAACTATACATTTTTTACCAGATATTTCAGGAGAAATTAGCTCTTCCAAGGGTTGTCCATTAGCGAGCTGCCATTCTGTAGAATAACCAAGCAGGTCCGTCATGTCACTATTAAAGAGAAAAAGATCATAGTCATCATATACGGGATTTTGATCCCATGCATCCCATGCAAGAATAATGCGTTTATCAGTACTATAAGTAGCGAGGCACGCTTTTTGTAAACCAGATGCTGATGGATTTACCTCCAAAATACTTTGATATGAATCAAGTCCATCAATTAACTCTGGGGTAACTGTAGAGCTTGGAACATACGTACCACCCCAATGATTTTGAGCTGAATTGCCAGATGAGACTGTAACTAGTATTCCACTTTCCCGTGCTTTGTCCACCGCTCGTGCCACGTGGCTAGTTCCGTCATGATAATGTTTTGTGCTTCCATCCCCACCCAATCCTGGAACACTCAAGGATATGGTTATCACGTCTGCCACTCCTCTTGATATTACGTGCGATATGGCCTCATCAATGCCGAGATTATTACGTACAGCATACAATTCTAGATTAGCATCAGGTGCCATATCGGCCACTATATGCGAGACAAGGGTTCCATGCGGGTAAGATTTAGTGTCCCCACATGTTAAATCATCGCATGCTGCAAACACTGCAGAATATGAAACTCTTGGAGATATATCAGAATCATTTGGATTAAAATTAGCATCTATAATTGCAACTGTAACGTTTTCACCAGTTATTCCCATATTATGCAGATCATCAGCTTGTGATTTTTCAACACCTTGACTTATAGACGATCCAGCCGTATGCGTTACTGCGTAAGGCAGTCTGATTGATTCTATCTGATCATTTTTTGCAAGATCCCTTATGCGAGATTCATTTACAGCAGCGAGAATGGTTTTATCAAGATGCGTTATAATCTCATCTCCTCCCAAGTGAACGTTGGAGT
>JABABE010000149.1 GCA_014238395.1 Candidatus Kaiserbacteria bacterium | reverse complement strand
ATTGATGTTTGTATGTTTTTAAAACTATACAGGAGCAAAAAATTACTATTAAAAATATTCAATTGGTTTAGCTCGTTCTGGTTTTTGTTGGTTTTAAAAACAACTATTCCGTCCTCAATCATTAAAATATCAATATCCTTATTTTTTAAATAAGTCTCTACAATCTCTTCTGCTCCCGATATAAATTTGGCAAAATAAGTTTTCACAGGTATATTATATCATTTGACGTTGTTTTATATGGTTAAATAAAATATAAACCATTGACATTCTATATATAATAATGTATAATACTAATCTATAGTAGTTGTGCATGCTATAGATTATTTAACAGCCAATCTTGTTTAAGCACAATAGCAACAAGATTGTACATAGCATAGAAATTATGAAAAAAATAATATATTTTTTTTATAGGCTGCTTGGAAAGGAACTTTCTAAGGAGCAGCAACAGCATGAAGAGTGGATGGCGGATGTAAAGTATCATCTATACCCAGAAAACAGAGTGACTCTAGAAGATTTCTTGAAAGAGCATGGGGAAAAACTATGGTTTAGACGTAGTTTGAAAAGAGTTCCACACGATGCCTATTTGGTATGTATTTATAGAAATCCTTACGATGTTTCTCTAAGCCTTCAAGCTGGCATTATGAACAGAGAGGCTGGATACAAACGGTTTCTACAAAGTATGAACAAAAAAGAAGGTTGGTATTTTGTTCCTAGTTGGATGATACCTAAGAATTCAAATATGTTTAGATAAAAACTATACTGATGAGCTCAACCAAGTGACAAGGTTGAGTCTCTCTTTTTTTATTTTTATTTTGTTATTGTGATGTCGGGGGTGTTTTGGGTTTTAATTTTTGGATTAAATTCTTTCCTTAATTCTTGAATGTATTTCTCATACTCCTTGGTTTTTTTTCCTTTGCTTCCTTTATACTTTAGGTCTTTCCTTTTAAAAATTCTTCCAATCTCTGCAACATGTTCTTTAATCTTGTAAATCATAATTAATCTGTAGCCACCACTCTTGCCAAAATCAGCACTTGGTAGTCGTACAGCAAAAGCTTTTATATTGAGGTCATCAGAAGTGATGATTAATTTGTTGTTTTCAATAGGAGTCAGTAAGTCTGACCCACCAGATAACCATCTTTTTATTGAATCCACAAGTTTGCCTTCATTTTTTTGGTGTAATCTAAATTTTTTAATGTCTCTTTGATATTCTACTCTCTCTATAATACCTTCTTTCGGACTCCACATTGAACAGATTACAGTTTCACCTCGATTGACTGCGCATATTTGAAATTAATTTTATCACCTTTTTTGGAGTAAAACCACGGAGCTTCCAAGTGAGTTTGGGCAACAATTTCTTTTGTAGAGTATCCCTTGAATTTCTTACATACACCCATCAAAGTTTTTTTCTCCTCTTTGTTAAAAAAAGACATATCTGGGTTTTCTTTACCAGTGTATTCCTTCTTAGTTACACAATCCTGACCATCTAATATCTGTTTAATTACTACCAATTTACCGCTTCTCTTAAGTGAGCTAATAATGGGTTTAATCGAGTTAGGCACTGGTCCATATTTATTATTTATATAATAGTCTCCAGTAACAGATACTTTAAAGTCTCTATGGTGTAAAAAATCTAGATAATACATCAGCTTATTCAGCTTTGTAGCGCCTAAATCCTTAGTATTGCAATATCGCACAAAGTACAAAATTGCATTTTTAAACTTTTCTCTTTGTTTTTCTTTTTTGTCCATGTTCTTATTATATCACACCCCTAAATAACACCAACGATTTGGCCGTTTATCAGGAAGTCGGGTGGGTCGGGGTTT
>JABABE010000148.1 GCA_014238395.1 Candidatus Kaiserbacteria bacterium | reverse complement strand
AGGTTAAAGTTCTCCAGAGAAGGCGTTTTGTAGGAGGGAGTTTTTTAGTTCTATTAGGTTTTGGATTTTTTTGCAATAGGTTTCTTGTAGTGCTGTGGTTTTTTGGGAGAGGTAGTCTAACCGTTCTGTGATTTGTTTTTGCTCTGCTAGTGGTGGGATTGGGATTTTAAAATTATTGATTTGTTTTGTGCTTAAATTAGGTATTGCAGAACCCACAGAAATTGATAAATTTTCCTTAATTCTGGTAGATAGATAATAAAATAGATAATTTTTAAAAAGTTTGTTTTTAGGTTTAAACTTTCCAACTCTTTGATTCAATAATAATACTTCATTAGATTGATGAATTCCTATTTTTCCAGTCGTAGCTCCAGACATTGCAATTAATAAATCTCCTTTTCTAATTTCATACTTTGAAAGATCTTTTTTATAATCCTTTGGATCAATAAAAATAGTATTTGATAAATTAATACAGTTATCTTGAATATTAGTAATACGAATTAAAGGTATTCCTTCATTTTTAAAAGTTTTGTTTTTAAAACCAAATCCATTTTGAAAATCACAAACATCGCCTAGTTTTTTCTGTTGCCAGTTTTTCTTTGGGTTGTTGAAGCTTTGTTGGAGGTAGCTTTGCCATAGTTCTTTGGTGTTGGCTAGGTTTTTTTCTGTGTTGTTTTTGATTTTGTCTATGACGGTAAATGTTTTATCTAAAACGGCTACAATACGCTTTTGCTCTGCTAGTGGTGGGAGTGGGATCGGCAATTCTTGAAAATGTCTTAATCGTAAAGATTTAGCAGTAGCTCCTACTGCAACTTGCTCAAAATATTTATGAAAATACATTAGATAATTAAAAACATATTTTATATTATTACTTTTTTGAAAGTTATAGATTGCATAAGCTCTTTGATGTAAATTAAATTTTCCTGAATAAAATCTTGGTAAAAATTTTTGTCCCTCTCCTGCTATAATAATTGCATCACAATCAAATAAAAATTTATCACTTCTTTTAATTGTTTTTGACCTATCAAAAAAAGCAAATGCCCCTTTTTCTTTAGCGTCAACAGTATTTGATTTTCCTGTAGAAATCTCACAAACATCCCCCAATTTTTTCATCTCCCAACCAGCAGGTAGCTTGTTTGTTTCTTTTTGGTAAAAAGTTT
>JABABE010000147.1 GCA_014238395.1 Candidatus Kaiserbacteria bacterium | reverse complement strand
TGAGAGGCGACCACAAAGGTGTTTTAACACCAACAATGTTGCTTACAAATCAGTTGATTGAAAGAATAAAAAAATACGCTGAGTTTGAAACAATAGAAGGGGGTGATGGACTTTTTACTCACGGACCTGTAGAAGAGTTATGTAACATTAATCTAGATGATTTAATAAAAACATCATTTGATTTGGTCAGTGATGTAATAAATAAGAAAGATGGTAAAAAATTAATTCTTTACTCAACAGAAATGATGTTTAAAGGATTACATGGCCATGATAAAGTTAAAAAAGTAGTTTCATTGTATGAGTTAATTCTTGCTAGAAGAAAACTTCAAAATAAACTTGCAAAAAAATTCGAGATCAAGTTAGATTAGACAAGATCAAAAAACCCCACTTGTAACTATGTGTTAGTGGGTTTTTTTATATCAAACTAAGCAAGCTCATATAACATTAATTTTTCATATAAAACGGTAGTTTTTATAATCTTTGCTACTTTAAATTAAAGTAGACTAAAAAATACACACTATAAATATTTTTTCAGTTTATAATATACTATATGTCTGACTGGTCAAAACAACGAAAATTAAACATACAAGTAAGTTTTGTGGTTATTGTTTTTGCTATTTTTATATTTAGTGCCTTTGTTTTGCTCTATGATAGACCCTCTTGCACAGATGGTTTGCATAACCAAGGTGAAGAGAGCGCAGACTGTGGTGGACCATGCCCACAAGAATGTGTTTTTGATATAACCAAACCAGCAATATTATGGGGAAGAGCTTTTCGTATCTCACCGACACTGCACTCATTAATCTATTATATTGAAAACAAAAATACAAAATTAACAGCAAAAAATCTGCCATACACGATAAGATATTTTGATGAAAACGGGGAGCAACTCGGGTTTTATAAAAACATTATAGACATATACCCAAGCTTTATAACACCGATTTTTGTACCACATATTAAAACAGGAGCGAGAAACATTGAAACAACAAATATAACTTTTGATGAAAAACCAAATTGGCAACCAGCAACAACAAAAGTGCCCCAACTTTTAACACTAAATCAAAGGATAGAATATATTAAAAGAGGGGGTGCTCGTGGGTATGCAACAATCGTAAACGAAACTGTATCACCAATAAATGATATAGATATATATGCTGTTGTATATGATCAAAGAGGAAATGCTGTTTCCGCTGCATCTACTTATATACAGACATTAAAATCAAAAGAGGAAAGGGATGTGATATTTACATGGGTAAACGACATAGAGCCAATAGAGTATGTGTGTAATGCGAAAAGTGATTTATTTTTGATCAACTCTGAGGGTGTGATCACACCGCAGATGGTTGAGATAAAAAACAAACTCAAAGAAATACTTAAAGATTCCAGTGAAATTGAATTTATTTCAAAGCCAGTTGATTATGCGTGGGCAAATGCTATCGATGATTCAATATCGAATCTTGATAAAACAAATAAATTATATTTTGCTATAATTGAGACAGATTCAAATCTTACAAAAACTATAGAACTAATCAGATTGCTAAACGATACTTATAATATATCAGCAATAGTATTTACAACTCCATCTATATCAGAATCTATTAAAAGAGTCATAAGTGAGAAAAACCTAGATGCTTCTGTGGCACTAGTGGATTTTGATGATGTTTCCGTGAGATTTATAACACAAGAGATTAAGTTCAAAAAATGTAAAGGTAGTGCAACAAGTATAGAAATATTAACTGTACCAAATATATAAGCAATGTTTATCAATGCAGAGCGAAAAATAGACTTTTATTTTTTAATAATAATTTTCATATTGTTTTGTATAAGTTTGTTTATTTTATATCCAGTTTTTGGCACTGGTTCTGAACAACTGTTTTACAAACAGCTTGTATTTGTCTGCACATCTTTGATTTTGATGGTTGTGTTGTCAAAATTAGATTTTTCATTTTTGGGAGGTGGCTTTGTGCCAGTGTTGGTGTATGTGTTTTCTATATTACTTCTCGCATCACTTTTTTTGTTTGCACCACTAACATCTGGAACATACAGTTGGTTTAATCTCGGTGTTATTAATCTGCAACCAGTTGAAATAGCTAAATTCTCACTCATTGTAGTTCTGGCAAAATATTTTGAAAGTAGGCATATATATATAAAGCATTATAGATATATAATAGTTTCAACTTTAATTTTTTCTGTACCATTTGTTCTTACATATTTACAACCAGACTTAGGCTCTGCTATTTCAATATTATGTATATGGTTTGGAATGATTATAGTCGCTGGTGTCTCTCCAAAACATATTATGATATTGTTTATAGCTGGTGTGATTGTGTCTGCGATAGGGTG
>JABABE010000146.1 GCA_014238395.1 Candidatus Kaiserbacteria bacterium | reverse complement strand
AATCAAAAAGGGAATAAGGAGTATTTGATTTTAATTGATAACCGTAGCAAAGGAAATCTTTCTAAGATTGAAAACCAACTAAACAAAATTTTTGATAAACCTCTCTAATTGAGTTTTATTTAAAAAAGATAATTTTTTAAGTCTTTGTAAAAATTCATAAAATAAATTTTATATTTTTCTACGAAATGTCCTAGTAATAGGTTAAGGTTTTTCTTGACAAATTCTTTTTTTTAGTGTAATATCATTATTATAATTGGTAACAACTAAAAAAAACAATGAATTTAATAGAAGTATTCAATAAATACCCTACTCAAAAAGATTGTATAGAGTATTTAGAAAAAATCAAGTGGCAAGAAAAACCAATTTGTCCTTATTGTAAATCTAACAAATCTCATAGAATGCCTGCAGAAAATAGGCATTATTGCCATAATTGTTTGACTTCTTATAGAGTCACGGTTGGCACTATATTTCACGATACCAGATTGCCTTTGCAAAAGTGGTTTTTAGCAATATCATTGATAATGAATGCTAAAAAAGGTATAGCTTCAAGGCAATTAGCAAAAGATATACAAGTCACAAAAGATACTGCTTGGTCTATACAAATGAGAATAAGAAAGGCAATGATTGAAACACCTAGTCTTCTAACTGGTATTGTAGAAATGGACGAAACTTATATTGGAGGCAAGCCTAGAAAATCAAACAATCCAAACAACAACACACCATTAAAAAGAGGTAGAGGGAATAAAAAAACTGCAGTGGTTGGAGTAGTAGAAAGGAAAGGTAAAGTATTTGATAGAAAAATGCAGAAATTGAGTTTTAAAGACTTAAAAAGGACTGCAAAGCAAGTGATAGACTTTGATAACGCAGTTTTAATGACTGACGATTATAGAGGTTATATTCCTTTTAAAAACTTAATAGAACATCAGGTAGTCAATCATAGTAACAAGCAATATGTTAGTGGTATAAAGCACACTAACACTATTGAGGTATTCTGGGCTCTGCTAAAAAGAGGTATTGCAGGGCAATATCACCATTTAAGCGACAGATACCTAAATAAATACATAATTGAGTTTTGTTTTAGATATAACAATAGAGATAATAAAAACCTATTTAAAGATACAATTACCAGCGCACTTAATTTTTGATTATGAAAGAAATTAAAAATCATTTAGGAACAATAGACTTAAAAGGTCTAAAAATACCTTGCTATGTTACTGAAGATAGCCAGAGATTACTATCTTCAAGAAGATTACAAGATGTTCTAAAAATAGTAGAAACGCCGGATACAGGCAAACAAGTTTCTGGGGGCGGGCTGGTCCGCTTTTTTAACCAAAAAAGCCTAGAACCCTTATTTTCTCTAGTTCATGACAGGTCCATCTTTAAACCTGTTGAAGCAATGTATGGCAAAACCAAAATATTGGGATATGATGCAAAAATTCTACCTGAAATATGCAATTTAATGCTAAAGGCTAGAAGAGATGGTATTTTGCTTGGAAGCAGGCAAATTAAAATAGCAGAGCAATGCGAAATATTATTGTCCGCATTTGCTACAGTGGGTATAATAGCTCTGGTTGATGAAGCCACAGGCTATCAAGATATTAGAAAAGAAGATTTTTTACAAAAAGTATTAGAAAAATATTTAAGCCCTAAACGATTGTCTTGGGCAAAGAAATTTCCTAATGATTTTTATGTTGAGATGTTTAGATTAAAGAGTTGGGCGCTGAATGGAAAACTTAGACCATCTATTGTAGGCAAATATACAAATGATATAATTTATGACAGAATTATCCCTAGTTTATTAAAAGAATTAGAAAAAAAGAACCCTAAAGATGATAAAGGTCGTAGAAAAAATAGACATCACCAGTGGCTTTCAAGTGATATAGGTAATCCAGAGTTAGCTAAACATTTACACGCCGTAATAGCTTTAATGAAAACTTGTAAGACTTGGAATCGTTTTATGGCAAATCTTGAGAGAGTATTTCCAAAACAAGGAGATATAGATACTTTACCAATATATTTTCCTTTTCCTAATTATGAGGAAGAAGAGTAAAATAAAACAACAAACTAAATTAAAATTATGGAAAAAAAATGTGAATCCTGCGGGAAAGAAAGGCAAGATATTATTGATTGTGTTTGCGAACAATGTGAGAATTATAGAGGTAAATGGTGTATGGTTTGTCGTGAATACCAGTCCCCTTTTTGTGAAGTTTGTGATATTGAAACTCAAACAAGAGCAGAAACAGAAGAAGAAAGAAAAGCTAGAGAAAAAATATAAGCCTATTTTCAGAATAACCTATTACTAGGACATTCCGTTTTTCTCTGTCTTATTTTGAATTTACAATTTTTTGTTGCAGAGCAGCAGCCATTTTTCTACCGCTGGCAATGGCAGTGACAACTAAATTTGCTCCTTCTACTACATCTCCAGCAGCATAAATTTTGTCTTTAGAAGATTGAAAATCAAAATTTATAGCTACATTTTTTCTCTCGTTGAGTTT
>JABABE010000145.1 GCA_014238395.1 Candidatus Kaiserbacteria bacterium | reverse complement strand
CACAGATACTACGACTACACAACTCTCTGGTAGATATTTCAAAGTCAAAGTATCTCCACAAGATGACTTAATGACAGATGCTGGAGTAACTGAATATGAATTTCAAGTCATAGATGACATAGCAAACTCATCATCAATAGTAGATGCAGACGGCAATACTCTAAGAAAGAAAACCCTTGATGTGATTAAAAGAGGATCCAGATATATAAATATAGATACACTCCACCCAAAAACTGAATCAACCTCTCTTGTTACCCCAGGAACACAAACAACAACTTTTGATGTTGATGTGACATTTAGCGAAAGTGTTAATAATGTAGACATAAGTGATTTTGAATTTATAGAAATAGACGACACAGATCCAGCAAACACAATAACATCATCAGTTGGTACTATCACAAAGGTTGAAGCGCACTCTTATTCTAGCTTCAGTGACACAGATCCAAGCACCACAACGACTACCACGGACACACTTTCTGGTAGATATTTTAAGGTCTCAATCAACCCAAACGAGGATATAAACGGAACATACACATTTGCAGTCTTATCAACCTCTATCACAGATCAGGGCGGCAACTCATTTCAAATGAGCACAAATGACACATTTGATGTTGTTGTTAATATAAATAGAATACCAACACTTACCAGTGTATCTATTACTAATCCTTCAGTTACACCAAAGACTGAGGAATTTAAGATAAATGTAGTTTTTAGTGAAGTTGTTTACAGTGTAAATATAGAAGACTTTCAGTTCACCGATGGCTCAACATCTGTAGCAAGTATCACAAAAGTTGAAGTGTTTGATTCAGCGTTTAACTCGTCAAGTATATCAACTACTGATACAACGGAAGTCTCCGGACAATATTTTAGTGTATCAATAGACCCAAATGATGACTTGAACTCTAATGGGACACCTGCTGTTACATACACATTTGAGGTACTTTCTTCAGAGGGAATTATAGATGAAGCATCCAATTCTTTTGATGGAATGGACGGGGAAGCAACCACACTTGATGTTGAAGTGGACACAGTGACTCCATTAATCCTTGACGCAGAGATAGTAAACAAGACACTTGTTCTTACATCATCTATTTCTTTAAAGACTTCATCTGTGATCGGGGCTGGAGGATTTGCTGTAAAAGGAAGTGACTCAACTGTCTACACAGTTTATAGTGTTGCGGTAAGTGGCACAACAATTACATTGACTTTCGCAGCTGGAACAAATCCAAAAAAGAGAGGTACATACTCATACACAAAAAATTCCACACTAACCATACAAACATCAGCTTCAAATGCGTTGGCAAAGATAGAAGGTGCTGATTATGGACCGGACTTCACCTTGGACGTCGATGGTTCCAAATCATTTACTGCAGCAAGTGACGCATTCTTCTTATACCTTTATACCCAAAACCAAGATGGTGGAGTGGACATTACAGATGGGGTGTT
>JABABE010000144.1 GCA_014238395.1 Candidatus Kaiserbacteria bacterium | reverse complement strand
TGTAACATTGAAGTTATCTGCATTGATTGTTGCATTAGTTTCATTGATAAAATCAGTTCCTGCTATAACATTGAAGTTATCCGCATTGATTGTTGCACTATCATCGTTGGCAAAAGCTATTCCTGCTGTAACATTGAAATCATTCGCATTAATCGTTGAGATGTAGTTGAAAAAAGAATTTTCTGTTGTAACATTGAAGTCATCCGCACCAATCGTTGCATTATTCCGATTTATGAAAAAACCTCTTGCTGTAACATTAAAGCTATCCGCACTAATTGTTGCATTATCCCAATTGTAAAATTCATTTGCGGTAACATTGAAGTCATTCGCATTGATTGTTGCGTTTTCATAATTGACAAAGTTGCTTCCTGCTGTAACATTAAAGTTATTTATGGTAAGGTGAAACTCATTAACAAAGTAGCCAGCTGTTGTAATGCCTAAATTGTTAAAAGTAAAACCATTAAAAGAAGTGCTGCTACGGATAAAATCATCGGTGAGTATAATGTTTAAACTATCTGATGAAACAGTTCCACCATTGGTAATATCGTCAGCAAAATTTGTCACTTCAATTGTCACAGTAGCTGCATCAATCGTTGTACCTGTAGTATTAAAAAAGCCATCTCCTGCTGTAACATTGAAGTTATCCGCATTAATAGTTGTCGCGTATTGGTTGATAAAATCAGTTCCTGCTGTAACATTAAAACTATCTGCATTAATCGTTGCACTGTACCAGTTGGAAAAATAAGTTCCTGTTGTAACATTGAAATTATCCGCAGTAATCCTTGTAGTATCTCGGTTTAGGAAAGAACCTCCTGCTGTAACATTAAAGCTATCCGCACTAATTGTTGCTCTATACCGATTTAAGAAATTATTTCCTGCGGTAACATTGAAGCTATCCGCAATAATATCCCCACCAGCGTACCCTGTCCCATCTAACTTAAATCCATTTCCAAAATCATTCTCAATCTCAAAAGTAGCATTTTCTGTAATGGTAATATCTGCTTGGTTGTAGAGATCATAAGCTGAAAAGAAAAGATTCCTAGCTTTAATAGAAGCATTATCATCTAAACTAGCTTCTCCGCTCACTTGAATACGAAGATCACCAGCAATATCTATAGCCACACCCTGTGTGTAATTATTTGCGGTAATAGCTAACTTATTAAAAGTAAAATTCTCCAAAATATCACTATTATGGATAAAATTACCACTGGTTATAAGGTTTAAACTATCTGCTGAAATAGTTGAATCGTTGTTAAT
>JABABE010000143.1 GCA_014238395.1 Candidatus Kaiserbacteria bacterium | reverse complement strand
TGCTCTTGATTCACGACTTGCACGACCATATGGAACCAGTGGAGACGATTTATACAATGGAAATCCTCTTCAATATATACGTAGTCTAAATATTCCAAAAAACGTTACTTTACTTTTATCAAAAAATGTAAAAGACCTTATAACATCATCCTTGTCATCTTCTGCAAACCCACCATCCAAAACGGGTCCGTTTAATTCATTAATGAATAAATATCTGCTGCCAGCCACAACTTCATCAGAAGTTGTGCCACTTGCATTACGCAAAACACTTTCCAACTCTGTTGTGTTTTGTGGGCTGATAGAAGATTGCGCGGATAAACTTGTGTTAGAGTTTTCATCGGTGTCAGTGCTTTCTTGTTGATCTGCGTTTTCTCCTTCGGTGGACTCTTCCTCTGCTGTTTCGGTAGTTTCCTCTTGAGACTCTTCTGTTGTCTGCTCCTCTGTTTCATTATTTTCTTCCTCTTGTGTTGTTGATTGATCTTCTTCTGCGGACTCTGTCTCTGTTGGTTCAGTAGTTCCCTCTTGCGGTTCTTCTGCGGTTGCTTGATCTTCTTCAGTAGGTGATGTTTGTTGTTCTTCTGTAGTTGCTTGCTCTTCTTCGGTAGGTGATGTTTGTTGTTCTTCTGTAGATTGTTCTTCTTGTGGTTCTTCTACAACTGAGTTTTCATTTTCTTGTGAATTTTCTGTGGATTGTTCCTCTTCTTCAGTCGTTGTCTGTTCTTGTTGTTCTTGATTTTGAGTAGAACTTTGATTTGCTCCATCAGCACTCTCTGTTGCATATACAATATTACCTATTGCATAGTTAAACACCAACATAGTTGTGAGCAATATACTGATTAATGAATTAAGTCTTATTATCATTTTTTTCTGCTTATGTATATTATAGCAGAAAACTTTCAGCATAACTAAACAAATCAATATTTATTATCTATAAATCAGTGGCAGGTGTTGAAATTTATGGTTTATGGATTCTGGATGCCTTGTATATAGTTGTCAATGCGAGTCTTTGTGGCAAGTACGTTGTTTACTCCACCAAATATAGCCTGTCCTAACACCCCATCTGTAATGTCCACCCCACCATCTTGGTTTTGTCGATAAAGGTACAAGAAGAATGCATCACTTGCTGCATAAAAATCTCCAGATTGATCAAAATCCAAATACCCAAGCGCTTCTAATTCATAAATACGTTTTTTTGTGGCAAGTACGTTGTTTACTCCACCAAATATAGCCTGTCCCAACACCCCGTCTGTAATGTCCACCCCACCGTCTTCGTCTTGGGCATAAAGGTACAAGAAGAATGCGTCACTTGCAGCAAGTGAATCTCCGGAGCCGTCAAAATCTATGGTGAATGGTGGTCCATAAATTGTACCTTCTGCGATACTATCTAGCGCGTTATCGGATAATGTTTTTATTTCTATGTCGGGGTTTGTTGTGAATTTGTATTCGTATGTCCCTCTCTCTCTTGGAGCTGTCCCGGAGGTAAAAGTTATTGTGATGGTTTTACCAGATACATCGACACCAGCAATATTATATGAAGTGGTTTCACCAGCTCCATACACAGTAAACCCTCCCACATTATCACCTGTTACAGATGCAGTTCCTAAAGAAAGAGATGAAGTAAGTACAAGTTTGTCGCTTACTATCTCTGATGAGATTATTTGTGGATCCAATGTGTCTATTGTAATATCAAGTGTTGTTGTTGCCCCATCAGTTCCGTCAAAAGATTTAGGTACTCCATCTGTTATACCCTCTGATGAAAGTACCTCAAATGTGTATGTAACAGCAGATTCTGTCAAAAGCCCCTCATCTGGGTCCACAGATACAATAAAATACCGTCCGGATATAGTGGTGTCATCAGTGGTGATAACTTTTGGATTTTTACTATCAAAATCAAAATCAACCGCTTCTACTTGTGTGATAGTACCAACTGATGCTAAGCCATCTGTGAGTTGGAAATCATTTTTATTTACATCATAGACAACCTCACTAAATTCCACATTTATTTCAAAATCCCCTGTCTTTAGTGTTGTTGAAGGATCAGCATCAGATACACTGGTAAGTGTCGGTTTTCTTTCTGTGTCTACTGCCACAGACAGTGAGTCGTTTGAAGAAGTTTCAAATGTGTTGGTTGCATCATCAACTATAGAACCTGCTAAAACTGTAAATGTATATGTATCGTCTATGTCTTCATTTAGTTTGATTAAAACTTTAAAATATCTACCAGCAAGGGATGTGGTTGTGTCGGTTGTACTGTTTGTTGAATTTGTAAAACTTGAATCATACACAGTTACACTTTCAACTGCGCCAAAAGAAACAGCAGAAGTATTAAAAAAACCAAAATTACTTGTTGTTACATTTTCTACACTTTCACTAAAAGTCACATTTACATTTAAAATTGATGGTTGTGGGTTTGATGTGTCAACAGAGATGGTGTCAGTTTTTGGATTAGTCGTGTCTACATTAACAGCAGATGAGTTTGTGGTACTCGTCACAGCATCAGAAGTGTTGGAGACAAGGTCTGTACCTGTAAATGAGAAAGAGATTACTCCGTTTTCTCCTGACTGTACTGTGTAGGTAGCGATATATGTGTTTGTTGTGTTTGTGTCCCCGTCATCTGCAAATGTCGGAAGTGTAACATTTGTGCCGCCTATCGCAAAAGAAGAGAAAGTAGGTGAACTAGTTAAGGTTTCATTTGCTGTTACAGTGAGTGTGATAGTTTCACCTTGTTTTGCATAAGGGTCATTGGTTGTATCAGTTGAAGTTAGTAGAACTGAACTAAAAGTCGGCTTAGCTGCGTCTATTGTAAAAGAAGGAAGTGTCACCGACGCAGAGTCAGTACCCGCAGTGCTTCTTAATAATATAGAACAGTCAGTGTACGTACCGTCTGGTATCAGTTTAAATGTAATGCTGTTTGTACCACTTGTCACACTTGTGTCATCAGGTGCATAGTCTTTACAGCTACCACCAAAGACAAGTGTTCCATCACTTGTAACACTTACTTCTATTGTAGGAGTCTTATCATTTGTTTGTGTTGGTATAGGTGTTGTTATTGTTGGGATGTCTGTAATACTCGTGTTTATTGTAAAATCAGATAAAGTCAGTGCCGTAGACTCATTACCTGCAGAGTCGTTTAACTTGATAGTACAAGTAGTATATGTTGCATCTAACATATCTTTAAACGTGATACTGTTGTCGCCAGTTGTCACGCTTGTGTCATCAGGTGCATAGTCTTTACAATCTCCACCAAAGACAAGTGTTCCATCTTCTGTAACATTTACAACTACTGTAGGAGTCTCATCATTTGTTGGTGTTGATATAGGTGTTGTTTCTGTTGGTATTTCTGGATTAGTTGTATCTGCTATAACACTCGATGAGTTTGTTGTTGTGGTGATAGCAGCAGAAACAACTCCTGTTAGATTAGTACCAGTAAAAGAAAATCCAACAAGTCCGTTGTCTGTTGATGTCACAGTGTAGGTAGCGATATATGTGTTTGTTGTGTTTGTATCACCATCATCTGCGAATGTCGGAAGTGTGCCTACTGATGTTCCTCCTATTGTAAAAGAAGAGAAAGTAGGTACTCCATTAAGAACAGCATTTGCTTCTGCAGTTAGAGTTATGATATCACCTTGTTTTGCGAGACCGGTATCATTTGTATTGTTTGAAGAAACTTGAACCAATCTAAAATTAAGATCCAAAGTGTTTACAGTCACGCTTGATGAATCAGTTATATCGGTATCTGTGATAGTGACAGAGTTACTTGCTTGGTCAGCAGCTGTAAGTGAGAAAGAAACTAGTCCATTTTTTCCATCCGTTACTTGGTAAGTTGCACGGTATGTGTTTAGTGTGTTTGTGTTTATAATAAAAGTCGGTAAAGGAGTTATTGATTCTGTTCCTATTTGAAATGAAGTAAATGTTGGTATAGCACCCAGACTCTCATTTGCAATTATGTCAATTGTTATAGTGTCCCCTTCCTTTGCGACTTCATTATTAGTATTGTTTGAATATATTTTGACAGTAGTAAAAGAAGGAGGGTCATTATCTACTCTAACGCTTGATGAATCAGTTGTATTGGTATCTGTGATAGTAGTAGTGTTACCAGCTTCATCTGTACTTGCAAAGGAAAAATTAACATCTCCAGTGTCCCCGGATGCGACAGTATAAGTAGCAGTATATGTGTTTGTTGTGTTTGTGTCCCCATCATCTGCAAATGTTGGAAGTGTTACAGTGTTACTGCCTATTTGAAATGAAGTAAATGTTGGCACAGCATTCAAAGTCGTACTTGCTGCTGCAGTTACTGTAATGATGTCACCTTGTTTTGCCAGACTGGTGTCATTTGTATTGTTTGAAGTTATTGTAACTGTCGTAAACGAAGGAGCGACACCGTCCACTTTAACACTTGATGAATCCGTTGTCGCAATGACAGCAGAAGAAGTGTTACCCGATGGATCACTAGCAGTGAAGGAAAAACTAACATCTCCAGTGTCCCCTGATGCTACGGTGTAAGTAGCAGTATATGTGTTTGTTGTTGAAGAATCTCCGTCGTCTCTAAATGTTGGGAGTGTTACAGCATTAGTACCTATTTTAAATCCGTCAGTTGCAGCAAAAGTTGGTACACCACTTAGAGTCTCATTTGATGTTGCAGTCAGTGTGATGATGTCACCTGTCTTTGCGAGACTGGTATTTGTATTGTTTGAAGTTATCGTAACTGTCGTAAACGATGGAGTACCAGTATCTACAATTACAGTAGATGAGTTTGTTGTTGCATTAATAACAGCAGAAGTGTTACCCGCTGGGTCGGTACCTGTAAAAGAGAAACTAACATCTCCAGTGTCCCCGGATGCGACGGTGTAAGTAGCAGTATATGTGTTTGTAGTTGAGCTATCACCGTCGTCTGCAAATGTTGGGAGTGTTACAGCGTTAGTACCTATTTTAAATCCGTCAGTTGCAGCAAAAGTTGGTACGCCGTTGAGCGCTTTATTTGCTTTTACTGTAAGTTTGATGGTATCACCTTCCTTTGCGAGACTAGGGTTTGAGTTGCTTGATGCTATTGTAACTGTAGTAAATTCAGTTGCTGCTGCATCCACATTAATAGAAGAATTATCAGTAGTACTGATAACAGCATCTGAAACATTACCAATTGCATCACTAGCAGTAAAAGAGAAACTAACATCTCCACTGTCCCCTGATTTTACAATGTAAGTTGCTTTAAAAGTATTTATAGTTGAAGTATCACCATCGTCTGCAAATATTGAAGCTATGGCAGTATTATTACCTATTTTAAATCCATCAGTTGCAGCAAAAGATGGTACACCGTTAAGTGCCCCGTCTGCTGTTGCTGTCAGTGTGATGGTATCACCTTCCTTTGCGAGACTAGGGTTTGAATTGTTTGATGCTATTGTAACTGTGGTAAAAGAAGGAGCTACAGAATCAACATTAACACTTGATGAGTTTGTTGTTGCAATAGTAGGATCAGAAGGATTACCAGCTGAGTCAGTACCAGTAAAGGAAAAACTGACTGCCCCACTTTTACCTGATTCTACAGTGTAAGTCGCTTGATAAGTGTTTGTAGTTGAACTATCACCATCGTCTGCAAATGTCGGGTTTGTGATTGGATTCCCGTCTATTTTGAAACCATCTGTAGTAAAAGTTGGTGCATCTCCTAAAGTTTCGTTTGCTGTTGCAGTCAGTGTGATGATGTCACCTGCTTTTGCAAAACCAGTATTGGTATTGTTTGATGCTATTGTAACTGTTGTAAATTCAGGTTCAGTGGTGTCTATGTTTTCTACTAATAATTTATCGTATGAGTAAAGACTATCAGCACTCAAATTATTAGTAACAAAATCGTCATAGACTCTAACACAGATGTATTTTCCGTTTTGATTTTCATTATCTGTCGTGAAGTCATCGTCAGTTTTTGTTTTGGTGCCCCAAGAAAGTGAAGCATCACAGTCAGTAGCCTGATCTATCACTTCATCATATACATCTACATTTGCGCCTATACTACTGTTAAAATAATTTAAATCATCAAATGCACTGGTAGAGGTTATGTCCTCGTGTGATCTGGAATTAGTCTTTACATCGGTCGCTGGTAAAGGATTAAAAGAAACTTCACGCGGCTCAGTATTTATATAAAATGTACCAAACGAGTGAGGTGCAAGGACATTAGCAGTATATTGAGCTCCATCAAACACAATAGGCTGTGTCTTTTCAGTCTTGGTGCCACTTATTGTTTGTGAATATGAAAGCCGACAATTATATTTACCAGTTGGTAAGGTTATTGTCATAGAATACAAGTCCGTAGCTGATGTGTCTGGGGTTATATTACTAAAAGTAGGAGTGTTGTTTGAACAGTCGGTAGTTGATGTGCCGACTTCTTTTAGAGCAAAGTCTGCAGGCAGTGGGTGCCCTCCTCCATTATTTGAGTTTGCAATAAATTCAACATCTATTTGATTACTTCTTGAAAAAAACTCACGCTTTTTTAAATTACCAGCTAGGGTATAATCTTTGTATTCAAAACTGCTAGTGACAGTAGAATCAGATATTTTTAAATCTGAAAATAGAAAAGTTGAAAAAACTGAGACAGATAGCTTATATGTGTCCACATCGGTTGGGTTATATTTACTATCTCCTACGTAAGTATCTATGTCTGTGTCTGGATGTATCTCAAACTGATAGTTACCTGAGAGACCTTGTCCTGGCACAACTGTCACCACAAAATATCTTCCCAAAAGCTGTCCATATTGCGAAGCACCACGGTTAGTGTCTATACCATCATAAGGGACATCTAGATAAAATGGATCTAATAATCTTATCCTTGTTACATCACCAACCTTAGTGGTGGTACCATTTTCGACAAAGCGAAAATCAAGAGGAGTTTGCCTAAACCCGCTTACAGTTGACAAAAACTCAACTCCGACATTAAAGGTACCTGTCTCTCCTGCATCCATCGAATTTATTACATCTATAGTCTTGATTTTAAAGACATTGTCCACTACCGTAAGTGTTTTTACAGTTTCTGTTATTGGAGGTTCAGTCGTTGTACCAGACACATTGTATCCATCAGAGGTCGCGACAGATATCAAGTCTGTGTCTCCGTTTGAAGTGCCTGATTTTATCTTTAGCTCTAAACCGTGTAGGTCTGAGTTACTTGGATAATTTTCACCAAGAGATGGTGCGAAGAAATCACCACCAGCTTCATCATATCCTCTAAATCTCTCAAATCCGACACATCCTAAGTCAGATGCGGTAGCTGCTCTTAGAGATGTGAAACCACCAGTAGTTGCTATTGCCTCGTCATATACGTCTTTGCAGGGGTTTCTGCCATCTGTAGCCGAAGTGATATCTAGACTTTGAATATAGTAAAGGGGTTTTCCATGGTATTCGCC
>JABABE010000142.1 GCA_014238395.1 Candidatus Kaiserbacteria bacterium | reverse complement strand
GTTTGTCACCATGCGCGGTGTTGGTACAAACACCCTACTGTAATAGTCGCCAGTTTCAAACTGACCCTCTCCGATCTCGTTTGCTTTGGATTTTACGCCGATTTCTGAGAGTTTTTGGACAAATTGTTCTGGGAGTGTCTGGAAGACAAATGTGTCAGGTTCATCATCATGCATTGCGTAAATTATCAAGAGCCCTCAAATAAACATATCAAGTCAAGGCATTGTGAAGTTATACTCTCATGGATGCGAAATACAGATCTTCTCTGAATTACCGACTGAGTTTTTAGTCTATTTTTAGGCGATCATGCCTCGAGGTTATTCTTTCTTATCTATGATAAATTTATTTAGTGCTTTACGCCATTTGTCAAAATTATACCAACCGCACCCGTGGCAACCACGTTCATCCGTATCGCTCATTCCCTGCCAAGTTTCATCCCCTTCATAATAAAATTTTATTCCAAATGGAGTTCCTCGTTTCTTATATCTAGAACATTTTTCACAAGCCCTACTTTTTAAATGATTATGACTTGCACTACCATTTGATTTTTTTAGTAGTTGAAACCTTGCATTTATTTCATTTGCAGACATATCGGTTTTATCTTTTTCAGCATAAGTATCAGACCAACGTAGTTTTGGAAATCTATGATCAATGGTTAAATGATTTGCAGGTCTTATTGTTTGTTCTACTATGTCTTTATACATATATTGTTGTAATATTTTCAACTGTAATTTTTCAGATATGCTAGAACTTGACGATTGTATGATAAATTGGCCACTCCATATGTCTTGTCTTGTGGTTTTATTACATTCTACACAAAAATTATTGCCCGATTTTATTTCAATTCCAGGTCGATCCCCATTCCCATCTTTTAGACCTTTTATACCGCCACTTCCTGCAAGTTGTGTACACCCTGTATTTTTATATTCGTGTCCACGACAATGCCATTCTTCATCCTCTAAAACCTCAAACACTTTTAATGCAATTGAATTCACTTTAAATTTTTTTTTATAATTCGGCACAGTAAAATTGTTCAATCTATCACATCTAGAGTTGAGATTTTATCGCAAGACCGATATGTTTGAACAATGGAGGTGGAGCTGCATTGCCTACTTGCCACATTGCACGTTTCATACGTCCTGAAAATATAAATCGATCAGAGAACCCTTGCAGTCTTGCCATTTCACGAACTGAAATCATTCTATTTAATTTGTAATGGATGTGTGTACCGCCGTGATTTTCTTTTATTGTCATAGATGGCAGACCAGAGTATTGTCTTTTTGCAGCATCCACATATGTCTTGTAAAGTGATTCACCAGATCTGACCTTCGACAACCGTCTGATCATGTTTGGTCGATGTTCTGTCCATTCATGATTTGTTTTAGAATTTCTAGATCGACGTTCTAAATCCCGTATTGCAGATTCTATGGGTATGAATTCATCAGGTTGCAATATTGGTTTTGGGTATGGGTTATTTTTACCCAAACGATTTGCGATAAATATTGTACGTGGACGTATTTGTGCAATTCCATAACTTGCCGACTCTAAAATCAATACCGACATTTCAGGATAACCATATCTTGCAAATAATTTACGTATATCCCTTACAAAATTTCCATCATTCATATTGACAATTCCAGGAACATTTTCCATAACAACATATTTGGGATTCAATGTTCGAACCATTCTCACTACCTGTTTATATAAAATATTTCGTTTATCATCTATATGTTGAAATCCTGCGATTGAGAATCCTTGACATGGAAATCCAGCAGATAATACATCTATGGGTTTTTTCCCAACTATCTTTCTAACTGTGGATTCATGCACATCGCATATATTTCCCTCAATATGATTTACGGTAGGAAAATTTTTCTTTATTGTATTTGATGCATCTGGATCTATCTCTATTGATAACAAGGTATCAAATCCAGCTTGGCGCATACCTTCAATATTTCCTCCAGCCCCAGAAAATAAATCTACGTGAGTTAATCGATTTTTTGTTTTTTTAATTTTTAATGTGTCCACATAAAGTTTATTATTATATTCTGATTCTAATCTTTTACGTAAATTTACAAGTCTATTTATTTGAGGGGTGCGTGGCATTATTCTCACTCTACAATAATTTTTCCAGTTTTCGTTATTTTAAATTCCAAATATTCTGTGGCTTTCAATATTGCCAAAATCGGCTTCGGGATGCGACATATTTTACTATACGATCCATCTTTATTTTTGCTTTTACTTAAACTCACTTTGAAGTTATCTGCATTTTTCGCCCATCGTGTCATGCGTGTAATTAGACAATTATTAATATAAATGTTTAACAGATCGGTTAATTAACCATGCTGTTAATACCATGTTAACAGTATGGTTAATATATAATATAAGTAACCGTACTGTTAATATAAATACATGAATGGTATAAACAACAAACAAAACAGATACTAGCCTCACCATAGCACAAATCAACACATAACATTCAAGATAAAATCCATGACGGTCTAACAAATATTATAGTATCTAGAACTGAGTACGGTCTTGTATGCGAGTGTGTCGTGTCAAAATTCAACGTTATGAATGTCTTGTCTGCAAAAAATATTCTACCTCTAATTTTAGGTTTGAGGAAACCCAGGTTTTACCATCCACGATTGCTGGAGATATGCAAATGTATTTCACAGGAAAATCAGAAGAAATACTTCTTCGATTCCATCGATAATAATACTCGTTATTGGTTAGCTTATGATATGTCAAATACAAAATTCCAACATAATGAGGATCTTCCATTTGAATTGACAAAAATATCATAGATAAATCTCCAAAATAGTTTATCATCGATGGGATTCCAGCACATCATAAATCATCTAAACGAGTATTTGCTAAAGATGCTCAACATTATGTATGTATACATCTCAAAGTAGATATGAATAATAACAAAATGGGACGTTCAAGGATAGAGAAGTTGCATTTAGAGGTCTCAAAAAACTGATACAGATTTAATCGGTGGATTCGTGGCGCATCATAATTACACCAAAAAACACATGGGTCTTGACGACAAAACTTCAGTAGAAGATTCAAACATTAAAGTTTCTGGATTAAACAAATGGAATACCTTAATGTAAATTTGCATACTTATGAGTAATTACTCGTCAGAATTCCAAATGTATTTAGTTTCTGCCTCAAATTCAAGACTGTGTTGTTTTTTGTAAATATCGTGAGCTGTATATTTATCCATTTTGTCATGCTTTACGAGCCAATCTAAAAGTGCAATAAAACCGATGTTACGTGCTTCATCAATTGGGGACAAACTTCTTGTCATATTTTTGATTAATTGATATATCATATAAATGAAATATCCTAATTCAGAGAAGAACCGTATTTCACGCCCATGAGAGTATAACTTCACAATGCCCAAGCCAAGTGCCAAATGCGGTCATTTTTTGCAGTATTCTTTGGCAGTAACTTGTAGTAAATCAAAATTTGAACATAAATAAAGAGCCAAATTTGAGATCGAGTATGCTGAAATTCAAAAACAAGACAGCCCTCATTACAGGCAGCGGTACTGGTATTGGTCTTGCAATAGCCACAAAATTTGCCAAAAACGGGGCAAATGTGATCATACTAGGTAGACGCAAAGAACCACTTGTAGATG
>JABABE010000141.1 GCA_014238395.1 Candidatus Kaiserbacteria bacterium | reverse complement strand
TTTTCTGAGAGATCACCCAGTGCTCGAGCTTCTTGTAGAAGTTTTATAATATTTGGTCTGCCTACATCTTGCAACTCTTTTAACTCCTCTTTGAGCTTCTTTTCATATTTTGTTGATATTATTATTTCCTTTTTCATATCTTAATATTATACCAATTTCTATCTCAGTTTTTCTTTTGCTTGGTTTAAAATACTTGAAAAGAATTTTCCTGCAGATACTGTCGCTATAACACGGGTTTTGTTGTTTAATGGGGCTTTTTCAAAAACAACTGCAAAAGAATATTTAGGATTGTCATACGGATAAAATCCTATTAATGTAGAGTTTATATATTCATTTTTATTTCCAATCTGTGCAGTACCTGTTTTTGCTGCTATTTTTAGTCCATATATATTTAATCTTTTGGCTGTACCTATATCGCTCACCACAGCATCTCTCATCCCCTTTTTAATAGTTTCTAGATTTTTATCCGACAAGACTAATTTAACTTTTTCTGTTTTTTCATATTTATTGATTTTTGGCTCAACCAAAAAACCTCCATTAGCTAAAACTGCAGTAGCTCGAACCAGTTGCATTGGTGTTGTCAAAAAGTTATATTGTCCTATCGATGTATTATATGTATCACCAACTCTCCAAAAATCGTTAAAATTTTTCTTCTTCCATTCTGGGTTCGGTACTACACCTTTTGGTTCTGCACTTATGTCTGTTTTTGTAGGGACTCCAAATCCAAAAAGGGTTGCGTATCTAAAAATTTTATCTATACCAAGACCAACTCTATTTTTGTACCCACCACCTATTTGATAAAAGTACACATTGGATGAAGCTGCAAGTGCTTCTGTTATATTTACATATCCGTGAGCCTTGTTATCTAAAAAATATGATGGATTATCTGGATCATATTTATTTTCCAAAACAAGTTGCCCTGGACTATGTATTCTTTCTTCTGGTGAAATTATATCTTCTTCAAGTGCTGCTAAAGCAATAAAAGGTTTTACCACAGATCCAGGAGTTATCAACCC
>JABABE010000140.1 GCA_014238395.1 Candidatus Kaiserbacteria bacterium | reverse complement strand
ATTTGTCTGTCCATCTGTGTATACAAGTATAAAAGGGTTTGGATTATTGTCGTGGCTAAATCTTGGATTTCCAGCGGTTGGTGCTATTGCTGTATTTGCATTATCTGTGTCCTTTGTCTGTGATCCATCTGTTTCTGTTTTTACACCATAGGATTCTCTAGCTGTGTTTTCAACAATTTCTAATTTGTATTCAGAATCTCCTGCTCCCGTTGAAGCATAAAATCCAATTTTATTAGAATCTGATGTAGTAGCAGTTATCGTAACCGTCAAACCTTTTATTGTAGCTCTTGATTCAGTAGACAAACTCAACTCTGATGATGTGATGTCAACAGAATCATCTACATCAAGAATAAGTGCAGGTGAGTCTGATGAAACATCTTCCGGTACTGCCGGGTCTGTGGCTGTTACTGTGATTGAATTTGATCCAACAATTAAATCACTTTTACCTATTCTAAAAGAATATTCACCATCAGTACTCACTTCATCACAATCGATTCCATTTGCTATTACAGTAGAGTTTCCACTTGTGTCTGTCAGTGCTGTATCAGAATCAGAAAGATTATAAACCGTAACAAGTGAACCAGATACTGCACAACCTCTTATAGTTGTGTCTTTTAATTTTATTTTGTTATCTGATTCACCAGCGGTGTAAGCAGAACGAGAGTCATCTTGACCATCTTTAAGCGAAGGTACTGGTGGAACTGCAGGCACTGTCGCTTCTGCTACTGGTATGTGATGAAATAATGGATTAAAAACTAAAGAAAAAATAACGAAAAAAGACAGGAATTTGTGTCCTATTTTACTCATTATTTCGGGTTGGTGTAGTTGTTTTATTTTCATAATCGTATTAAAAAAGTATAACACAAAATACAAAAAAATACACTAATTTGTGCAAAACAAAATGAGTATTTTTTGAAAAGAAAGCCAGGTGCGCTTATCTGTTGTAAAATGCCATAATACTTGTAATGCTACAAATGGTCAAAAGTTTTATCGAAAAGATACAAAAAAAGTTTTATAGACATGATTACACCATAATGTCTGTAATAGCTTTTGTGGATGGTGTAGTATCTCTTATTCCTTTTGAATTTTTGTTTAGTTGTTATTCTGTAGTTTATAAAAAATCACAAATGCTAAAAATGATTTGTTTAACAGCTTTTACAGCTCTTTGTGGATCTATGATTATCTACTTCTTAGGTTATTTTAGTTTTGATTATATAAATATGTATTTAAGTTACTTTGATATAAATTTTGATTTAGTTAAACTTAATGAAATAAAAGACAGTTATTTTTTCTACCTTTTGTGTTTATTGTTTGTAGCCATACCATTTACCCCAGCAAACATAGCAGTCTTTGTGTGTGGATTGTTAAAAGCAAATATTTTTATAATAGCTCTTATAATTTTTTCGGGAAGATTTTTAAAGTATAGTTTTTTTACATTTTCAGTGTCTATACTGAATGTCTTTTTTTTAAAAAGTATTAAAAATGTTTATATAAAAATTTTTTGTGCTATATTTACTCTTGCTTTTATATTATTTTTAATCTCTCAATCAAGTTTTATAAAATATCTACAAAACCTATTTTATATTTGATTTTAAAGCATTTTTGAGCAGTTGTGGATTTGTGGAACCTTTTGATTTTTGCATACCCTTCCCCACCAGAAACTGTATTACACTCTCGTTTCCGTTTTTGATTTGTTCTATGACTGTTGGATTTTCTTCTATGATTTCTTTTGCAAGTTTGTCTATACTCTTTTTGTCTGATTGCTGGTAAAGTGATTTTTCTTCTGCTACAGAACTTGGTGACCCTCCAAACTCAGCAATGTGTGCCAATATATCCTTTGCGCCTCTTGAAGAGATTTTGTTATCTGTAAACATAGAAACGACACCTGCCAGAACATCCTTTGTTATGTTTGTATAGAAAAAATCTTGGAATTTATCTATCAATGATATAGAATCTGATGTAAGAAAGTTTGCAAGCGTTTGTGCATCTTCTTTTTTAAAGGATTGTTCAGACAAAACATCACAAAAAAGGTTTAAAAGGTTTTGGTTGTGTAGTAATATCTCTACATCAGTTTCTTTTAATTTGTAATTTTGTTTAAAATCTGCCCTGATATCTTTTGGCAGTTTTGGCAACTCTTTTTTGATATTTTTTTGATCAAATTCTTCTATCAAAGAAAGTTTGAATTTTGGTATATCTGGGTCCGGGAAATATCTATATTCGTGAGAAGACTCTTTCTTTCTTTGAGATTCAGTCTTCTGTTTGTTTTCATTCCACCCTCGTGTCTCTTGAGACACAATACCTCCGTTTTCAAGAACCTCCTCTTGCCTTTTGACCTCATATTCTATTGCCTTTTTGACCACTTTTGTAGAATTCAAGTTTTTTATCTCCACTTTATCGCCAAAATTCTCATTCTTTGAGATGGATATATTTACCTCAACTCTCATCTCTCCCCACTCCATACGAGCCATACTTACATCAAGCATACGGAGTATCAACTGCAATTCTTCCACAAAAGTCACTGCATCCTCTCCTGTTCTAATGACTGGTTTGGTGACCAGTTCCATAAGTGGGACACCTGATCTATTGTAGTCAATCAAACTCTCACCAGTCTCAGTGTGTATGTTTTTTGCTGTATCCTCTTCTAGATGTATCCTTTCTATCTCTATATCAAATATCTTTCCACCAGATATGAGAGGATGTTTGTGCTGGGATATCTGATACCCTTTCGGTATGTCTGGATAAAAATAATGTTTGCGATCGAATTCAGTAAAATCAGCAAACTCACCAGAAACTGCAGAGCCAATTTTTAAAACTTTTCCCATTGCTTCTTTTTGTATATAAGGCATCGCTCCAGGGTATCCCATACACACTGGACATACCAAACTATTCGGTTCTTTTTCATTTGGGTCATTTTTACATCCACAAAAAAGTTTGCTGTTTGTGGAGAGTTCAGCATGGATCTCAAGTCCTATTGTTGTTTTATACATATAAATATATTAGCATTTTAAAAAGATTGTTAAAATCAATGTATTTTTGTGAGTATAAAATCAAAAAGTTTTTTTATAGACACTTCGTCAGCAGAAGATATTGCAAAGACATTTTTTTTATCACTTTTATAAAATAATTTTTTTGCATCATCTGCAGTTGTCTCGTCTACTAGATCTTGCTTAGTTAATACTATTATTTCTTGTTTTTTTTCTAGGTCGTGATTGTATTGTTTTAATTCTTTTCTAATAGATTTATAGTCATTTATCAAATCATCACTCTCAAGTGACACAAGATGTAACAGTGTCTTAGTTCTTGATATGTGTCTTAAGAACCTGTGCCCCAATCCTTTTCCAGTTGAAGCACCTTCTATAATCCCTGGTATATCAGCAAATACAATATTTTGAGCAACACCTAAACTTGGTTCAAGTGTGGTAAATGGATACGACCCTATCTTTGAATGTGCGTTTGTTATTTCATTTAATAATGTAGACTTACCTGCATTTGGCAATCCTATGATTCCAACATCAGCTATTATCCTTAGTTCTATATATATCTCATATACCTGCCCATCGTGCCCATAACCTGCTTTTTTAGGGGTTGTATTTGCGCCGCTTTTATAATAAGAATTACCAAACCCTCCTCTGCCACCTGATGCTATTAAAATTGGCTCACCTTCTGAAACACACTCGTATTCTTCATATGTTTTTAAGTTTTTTACATATGAGCCTAAAGGAACTTCTATAGTTAAATCCTTTCCATTTTTACCTTTTTTATTTTGAGCGCCCCCTTGTGTGCCATCCTCTGCTTTATAATTTCTACCTCCTTTTAACTTGTTCAATGCTCGCAAAGACTTTATGGCAACAATGTAGATATTGCCTCCGGTTCCTCCGTCACCGCCATCTGGGCCACCTTTGTCTTCATATTTTTGATGCCTCCAATGAATAACACCATCGCCACCGCGTCCAGCAGTAACTGAAATTTTAATTTCATCTTTGAACATCTTACTTAATAAAAAACCTTATTGCAGTTGTTGCCAGTGCTATCAAAACTAAACCTGTGTTTGATATGTCTATATATTTCACAAAATAATCTGCTATATAAACTACGAATATTTGAAGAAGTAAAAAACCAGTTCCCATAGTGAAAATAAAAATCGGTGTTAAAAGTAATGTAAACCACCATCTAAATACTAAATCAAAGAGTGTAAAGAAAAATGCCATCAAGCCAAACCCGAGAGACAAACCGATGATATTATAATTTTCCGATGGTACACTGATAAAATCTGTAAACTTGTAGAAAAGGAAAAAAACCAATCCATAAATTAAAAATTTTAGCAGAATTTTGTTTGGTTTACTCATATATATATTATATATTTTTATTTACGATTGTCCTTACATCATCCCAAAAACTCTTAAATATAACCACTGCCTCTTTTCTGTATTCCATCAACGGATTACCCCTTATATTGACACTTCTTTTTGCATAGTCCATATTTGCCAAGTGTTCTGACCAGCAGTGGTCTATAACCCGCAAGATTGTTCTTTGGACATTTTTGTTGTTTTTTTCTTTTTTATCTCCATCTAATTCCAAAAAAGATTTTATTTTTTCCTCTGATACAAATTCATTAAAAATTTCATCATAAGAATCACAAAACAAAACAGTATTTCTTTTTTTGTACACTTCGTTTCTATGAGTATCAATAACACTGTCAAACTCTAGGCTGTGCTTTCTTGCGTCAAAATGATGTCCTTCTATTCTTTTTTGTGCGTTTTCTAATGCTCGTGATATCACCTTGCTTTCTATTGGTTCGTCCTCTGGTACTTTTAACATTTGTGCTATACTTTTGATTTTATCCGATGTAAAAACTCTAAGCAATGAATCTTCCATAGATACAAAAAACCTTGTCTCTCCTTCATCTCCCTGTCTACCAGATCTACCTCTGAGCTGATCGTCTATTCTCCTTGCTTCGTGTCTCTCTGTACCTAAAACAAAAAGTCCTCCCAAACTTTTTATCTTGTTATATTGATCTTCTGTAGCACCTACTCCTCCTAGTTTAATATCTACACCACGCCCGGCCAAGTTAGTAGCTACAGTAACCCTTCCCAAAACACCTGCTCCTGCAATGACTTCACCCTCGCTCTCGTGATTTTTCGCATTTAGGACATTGTGTTGGATTTTTGCTTTTTTTAAATGTTCCGACAATTCTTCGTTTGCTTGTATTGAAGCTGTACCGACGAGAACAGGTTGTCCTTTTTCTTGCAACTCATTTATTTTTTTTGCTATTGCTTTTAGTTTCCCATTGTTTGTTGTAAATATAAAATCAGAATTATCTTTTCTTATTACTGGTCTATGTGTAGGTATGCCAAAGACATCACACTTATACACCTTAGTGAATTCTTCCTTTGAGGTTATCGCAGTACCTGTCATACCAGAAAGAACCTTGTACATACGAAAATAGTTTTGAAATGTTATAGAGGCGATTGTTTTTGATTCTTTGTGTATTTTTAAACCTTCTTTTGCTTCTATGGCTTGATGTGCTCCACCGCCAAGCATCTTTCCTATTTGAAATCTCCCAGTAAACTCATCTATTAAAACTATTTCTTTGTTTCGTATTATATAATCCTTGTCTTTTTTGTATAAAACTTTTGCCCTGAGTGCATTTTCTAAATGATGTATTATGTTTTTGTTTTGATATGTATATAGATTTTGTATTTTCAATTTTTCTTCTGTAGTCTGTATACCTTTTGATGTAAGTAATACACTTTTTGTCTTTTCTTCTAACTTGAAGTCTTCTTCTTCTTTTAAAGTATCTGCTAAACGCTTAAACTGTTCATAAAAATCTGTTGGTTTTTCTATGCTACTAGAAAAAATAAGAGGTATTCTGGCCTCATCTATCAATATAGAATCAGCTTCATCTATCAGAGCAAAATTATGACCTCTCTGAACAGTATCTTTTACATCTAAAGCTATGTTATCTCTTAGATAATCAAACCCAAACTCATTATTTGTTCCGTATGTGATATCAGCATCGTATGCCTCTTTTCTGGTACAAGGTCTCAGGAAGTCATAATAGACTTTATAATATCCCTCTTCGTCCCTTTTTTGGTCTATTTCTTTGTGTCCTGCGTCGTATATATACGAATTACCTTGCGTGTTTACAACACCAACACTCATACCCAAAAATGAAAAAACTTGTCCCATTAGTGCAGCATCTCTTCTTGCTAGATAATCGTTCACTGTTACTATATGGACACCCTCACCTCTAAGTGCATGTATGTATGCAGGCAGGATGGCGACCAAGGTTTTTCCTTCTCCTGTTTTCATCTCTGCCACACTTCCTGATGTTAGCAATATTCCACCTTTCATTTGTACATCAAAGTGTCTCATCGTCGTTGTTCTTTTGGACGACTCTCTTAGCGTTGCAAAGACTTCTGCTAAAATATAATCGTTTTGTTTTCCTTCTTTTAGTTGATTTTGAAATTCTTTTGTTTTGTTCTTTAGTTCCTCATCTGTTAGCTTCGAGATTTCTTTTTCCTTGCTGTTTATTTCCTTAACCAAAGGGTCGATAGTTTTTAGAATTTTCTGGTCGTGCTTTTGTTGTAGCCATTTTGTAAATATAGACATCTAGGTGTATTTTAGCATAAACAAAAAAAACACCTAACTTAGGTGTTCTTTTTGTTTTTTTTTGATGCGGAAATTATCTTTTTCTTTTTGGAGAAGATCTTTTTTTAGTGACCTTCTTTTTTGTTGTTTTTTTTGCAGCCTTCTTTTTAGTTACTGTCTTTTTTGCAGGAGACTTCTTTTTCATTACTCTCTTTTTTGTGACCTTTTTTTTCATTACTTTCTTTTTCGCGGATTTTTTAGCCATTTTTCTTTTTGGCGAAGATCTTTTTTTCATCACTCTCCTTTTTGTTGTTTTCTTTTTCATTGGAGACTTTTTCTTCATTACTCTTTTCTTTTTAACCATGATATATCTTTAGTTAATAATATGTAAGATCTTAAATGATCTTATTTATAGTATGAGTGTATAAAAAACAAGTTTGTTAAGATTTTTTTATATTAGTGGAAAACTTTTTTTTATTTTTTTTATTTATTTTTTTTATTTTTGTTTTTTATTTTTTTTACTTCTGTAAACTTCAAAAAGAAGAGGAGAAATAATTAAAAAAGATACTAAAATAAGTCCTGAAACCCATATCCAAAAATTTTCTTTAGTTACAGTTAAGTTTATTCTTTTATCTTTGATAGAAAAAAAATTATTATTATCTTTTTCTGTCGCTTTGTTTTCTTTTTTAATATTTTCTTTTTTATCGATATTTTCTGTTTTCTGTTTAATTTTTTTTACTTCTTCTACTTTTTTTGTTTTGGTTTGTGTGTTTTCTGTGATTGTTTTTGTTTCTTTTGTCTCTGTTTTTAGATTATTTTCTAAAATTGTCACGCCGAACTCATTCTGTAGATACAAAATTGATTTGTTTGTTTGAATAGGTAGTGTGATCGACTGGTTCCGTAAGAGTATGGTGTGCTGCGGGAACGAAAACAATTCTTTTGTCTGATCAGAGATACTCCACTTTGATATATTGATACTAGAATCAGATAAATTGGTTATTTTGTAACTTTCTCCTTCTTTTTTTATCTTTATATTTGGTTTTGTGATTACAACGACGAGTGTGGCAAACACCTCCTCTGTCTTTGGTTCACTTGCTGTGATGTGGTATGTGCCCTCTGTATCGTAAGAATGATAAACCTCTCTTCCTTTTAAAACAGATGTGTCCCCAAAATTCCAAAATGCGGTTGGTATATTTGCCCTATCTCCGATCTTTTCTTTTACAAAAAATTTGTTTCTTACTCCTGAAAAGAAATTGCCTTCAATGACTATGTCATAAGTCCTCGTTACTTTTTGTGATTGACCTACTGTGTTGCTCGAACTTTCTTGTGTGTTGTTCTGTTGTGTCTGTGTTTGGGAATAGGCAGATCCAGGCGTAGGCTGAGAAGAAACTATCAATGATTCATTTTTTTGTAAAGTGTTTCCATCTCCAAAAGCACCGTCAGAAGAAGTGTATGTAAAAGAATCAAGTTCAACTTGGTTATCATCTGTGATTTTTAATGTCTCTCCTGTGTTTGATAAAGAAAAACTTGAATCAAAAACTATTCCAGAAAAAGAAGTAAAAAAATCTCTAAATAAATCTGCCCTATGTGCTAATATCGCATATGACAATGGCGGTACAACTATCCCAGATGACCCGTATTCATTAATATTATGATAAGACCCTCCTTCTAAAAACTTTATTTTGCTTATCTCTATGTTGGATGCTGTGTCGTTGTATATCTCTATCCATTCACCAGGTGCCAAAGAATCAGAGCCCTCCAAGTCGTAACTAACCTCTGTTATTTCTATAGCAGATACATAACAAACGCAAAGTAAAAAACCTAAAAAGGAAGTAAATACGGTTAATAATTGTGGTGTGTACTTTGTTTTATTCATTTGGTAAATCAAATCCTTTTATCTCTTTTGTTTCTTGCGGTTTTTTTGTTTCTTCTAGATTAGACTTGCTTTGTGTGTACTCCTTTTGAGCAGATTGACTTGGCTGCGCTTGTTCGGATGGGACTTTGATTACTCTTGAGTTATTAGTCATGTTTGTTACTTTTTGCGCAGATGGTACTCTGATGTTTTCAAGAGCTTTTTTTAGAGATGCACCTGGTGCCTCATCTTCTTTGTGTGGTTTTGTTTTGTTGTGGTTTGGATTATTTTTGTTAAAGTGTGGTTTCTGATTGTTGTATTGTGGTTTCTGATTGTTGTATTGTGGTTTGTGATGTGAGCGATTGTGCTGATTTGATTTTTGGTGTCCTGAGTTGTTTTTATTTTCTTGTGGGGTTTGTTGAGGTATACTCTCTGATCTCTCTTTTATAACCCTTTCTGCTTCTTCCCTTGTTGATCCGTAAGTACTTCTAACTCTGTTTATGATCCTTTGTTTATTTGATTCGTTCGTTGGTGCAGCCGGTACTTTTGTCTTTGCAGAAAAAACACCACTTGACTCTCCGTCAATACTTAATGTGATGAAATATTCTCCTAAACTTAGAGAAATTAGATCTTGTGCCAGGACACTTTTGGTTGTGTGGGTAAACATCATCTCTAGTATTTCCGCATCGAGTGGTCCGATTTTGAAACTTATCACACTTCCGACATTTCCTAATATGGCTTCTCTTATCTTATCTTCGACTTGAGAAATATGCTGATGTGCTAATATCAAGTTTAATTTATATTTTCTTGACTCAGATAGTATGTTTGAAAATGCGTCAGATGCAAAACTTTGAAACTCGTCTATGATAAGATTCATCGCTGCTAGGTTGGAAAGCTCTGCTCTAGAAAACTCTGCTCTCTCAAGGGTAGTCAAATAAAGCTTTGTAGAAAGAAAGATTCCGAGCATTGCTGAGTTTGTCTCTCCTATACGTCCCTTTGCAAGATTTACAAGGAAAATCTTTTTGTTGTTTATCATATCTTTGAAATCTATAGATGTCTTAGGCTGACCTATTATGTTTCTTAAGATTGGGTTTGTGGTTAACTGTCCTATCTTGTTTTGTATTGCTGGGGTCGCTTCTGCTGCTGTCCTGTCTGTGTATCTCTCAAATTCGTCTGTCCAGAAATACTTTACTTGTATGTCTTTTATATTGTCTACCACATCTTTACGGAAAGCTTTGTTCGCATACATACGAGTAACATCTAACAGTGTAGAGTTTGGATATTCTAACAGCGCAAGGATGGTGTTGTTTAGTATGTGCTCCATACGGTCAGACCAACTCTCCTCTCCCCATATCTTTTTAAATGCACTCATCATACTAGAAGCTACTAAATGTCTTTTGCCGTGCCCTACATCTTCCATTATGTTTAATGCTATAGGGTGGTTGATGTCTGCTGGTGAAAAGTATATACAATCCCTAACTCTCGAGTCCGGCACATAATCTAAAAGCTCCTCAACTGAATGACCGTGTGGATCCATAAAAGTTACTCCGTTTCCTTTTTGTATATCTTGTATGGCTATGTATTCAAGTAAAGTTGACTTTCCCATACCAGTCTTTCCGATGACATACATATGCTTACTTCTGTCTTGAGGCATAATCCCAAACTCAAAAGTCTCTCCTCTGTTGTTAGTGAAACCAAGTTTTATGATGTTGTGATCTTGGTTCTCTGACATAACTAATCTTTTTTATTAAAGTTTTTTTCTTTTGTGCTTTTTTCTTTGAAAATAGAATAAAGCGACAAAATTATCACAAGTGTCCCGAGTATAAAAACAAGGTTTTCTTTCCATCCGCTCCATATACCGATTATCGGAAGCAATATGAAAACAAGCCCTAAAAGGAAATAAATTCGTTCAAACATATCATTGTATTATAACACTTTGACAATAAACCACTAAAGCCCACTTAATAAAAGAAAAACCGAGGTAAACCTCGGTCGTTCTTTTTAAAACCTTGAAAATATTATTCGCAAGAGTCTACTTCAGAACCATCAGAATCTGAAAGAACTATCGCTGTTGCTAACACGCCTTTAAAGCCAGTGCTATCAATACACCACTGCTCCCCTTCACCAAGAATTGCAGTAGCAGCCCAATTAGTACCGGTTTCTACAAAAACTACTTCCGCAGCATCACCTGCTGCTTCTATCGCTCCTTTTAGTATTCTAACAACACCTATGTCAAGTGCTAAACCTTCGTAATTTGCAGTAGAACTATCGCTTTTAAAAGCAAGAGATTGAGTTGACAATTGACCTAAGCTTGATTTAATCTTTGCATCGTTTGCTTTGTCACTTTGATTAGAAAGTGATACAACAACAATAGATGCTAGGATACCGATGATAGCGATAACTACAAGTAGTTCTACCAAAGTGAATCCTTTTTTGTTTGGAATATTCATAATTATATATATTATTTTGAATTGTTAATAAT
>JABABE010000139.1 GCA_014238395.1 Candidatus Kaiserbacteria bacterium | reverse complement strand
GCACCATAAAAAAATATTAACTATTTTAGAGTCGTTACAAAAAGCTACATTAGAATATTTAACATTAGACAGAACCACAGATACTTTGAGTGGTGGAGAATTACAACGATTAAAACTTTCACTAGAACTAAACAATGAATATAAGGGCTTGTTATATATTTTAGACGAACCTTCGATAGGATTGCATTCATTTAACAACGATCAGATTATACATTTAATTAAAAATCTAAGAGACAAAGGAAACACTATTATTATTAGCGAACATAATCAAAATTATATAAACAATAGTGATTATATAATTGAGCTTGGTATAGGTAGTGGAGATCTTGGCGGAAATGTTATTTTTACAGGTAAAACAAAAAAATTTCAAGATACAGAAAACATAAGAAAAAAAATAAAGATTGACCTCAATAATACACTTGAGCTCACCTCTGTGAATGCAAATAATATTAAAAATGAAAATTTTGTAATACCCCTTCACTGTTTAACTACTATCAGTGGTGTCAGTGGGAGCGGCAAATCATCATTAATACACAAAGCTTTAATCCCTAACATTAAACAATATATTGCAGATAAAAGTATTGATAAATCAGTCATTAAAAAAATTAAAAATATTAGGAAAATTGCTGCTGTGATTGAACTCAGTCAATCTCAAATAGGTATAAACTCAAGATCTATCGTGGCGACTTATTTAAATATTTTTGATGAAATCAGGAATATTTTTGTCTCTCTTGAAATCTCTAAAGAATTTGATTTTGACAAAAGTCATTTCAGTTTTAATTCTGCAGAAGGTTCCTGTGAAAGCTGTGCCGGCTTAGGAAAGCTGAACGATAATTTGTGTTCAAGGTGTCTAGGACAAAGATACAAACCAGAAATTTTAGACATAAAATACAAAGATTTAAATATTATAGAAATTTTATCTAGCCCTTTAAGTGAATTATCAAAAATATTTGATAGTGAAAAATTAAAATTTGCCTTTGAGACATTGCACAAACTAGGGTTGTCACATATTTCATTAGGCAGAACAACCCCGACACTGAGTGGAGGTGAAGCACAAAGATTAAAATTAGCTAAAGTTCTAATTTCAGCATCTGATAAAATCAAAAAAGGAAGTTTTCTGTTTGTTTTAGATGAACCAACAACAGGTTTGAGCAATAAAGATATAGCAAAACTTTATTCTATTTTTGATGAGATCATTGCCCACAATAATTCTATTATTGTCATAGAGCATAATCTTGAAATTATTAAAAACAGTGATTTTATTATAGACATGGGACTTGGCAGTGGTAGTGCCGGTGGAAAGCAAATTTTTGCAGGTGACTATAGAAATTTATTAAAAAACAAAACATCTCTAACAACAAAAGCGCTTTGTAAAAAAAATAAAAAGATTAAACCCTCCAAACCAAAACAATCTGATTTAAGCTATAAAAAATATCCAGATCCTAAATTACCTGACTGTAATCAGTTTTATCTAGAGCAAAATCATTTTAAGATTGAAAAACTTTTTTATAAAAACTATTCAGTAAAAACAGATAACAAAAACCATAAATATTTTAAAACAAAGAAAGATCTTTTTTCTTTTGTTGATTCATTAGGTGAAGCTGAAATAACTTTTAATCCTTATGTGGCT
>JABABE010000138.1 GCA_014238395.1 Candidatus Kaiserbacteria bacterium | reverse complement strand
TAATAATATCTCCACCATCTTGATACCCATCCAAATAAAATCCATTGTTAAAATCATTTCCAATATCAAAGGTAGCATTTTCTGTAATAGTAATATCTGCTTGGTTGTAGATATCATAGGCTGAAAAGAAAAGATTCTTAGCTTTAATAGAAGCAGTATCGTCTAACCTAGCTACGTTAGTTACTTGAATACTAAGATCACCTGCAATATCTATAGCTCCGCTCTGGGTGTAATTATCTGCAGTAACAAAAGCACTTCCAAGAACTACAAGGCTATCACTAGCATTCCAAACAAAGTCATTGTTTGCATCGTCGTAGCTAAAATCACCTCCCACTTGGAGATTAAGAGTAGTAGCATCAATATTTCCAAAATCAGAGGCATAATCAAAATCCCCTGCTACAGAGAGAGCAAATGTATCCGTAGTAATATTTCCATCAGTATTGTAAAAGTAGTCTGTTGTAACATTGAAGTTATCCGCACTAATTGTTGCGTTAAACAAATTGTAAAAGCTGTCTGCGGTAACATTGAATTTATTCGCACTAATCGTTGCACTATCTGTATTATAAAAACTATCTGCCGCAGCTACATCGAAACTACCTGCAACATCAATTCTTCCCCTGTTGATAAAACCATCTATATTAATAAAAACACTTCCTAGAACTAAAAGGCTATTCTGAGCATTCCAAACAAAATCATTGCTCGCATCGTTGTAGCTAAAATCACCACCCACTTGAAAATTAAGAGTAGTAGCGTCAATATTTCCGTTGTTTAGAAAATCAGAGGCATAATCAAAATCTCCTGCTACAGAAAGGCTAAATGTATCCGCGGTAATACTTCCAGTATTGAGAAAGTTGTTTGCTGTGATTCCAAGATTACCTGCTAATGCAATGCTAGTGTTATTGCTAAAATCCCCATTTCTTACAATAAAGTTTTGGTTTGTAGCGTCAATATTTCCGTTGTTTAGAAAATCAGAGGCATAATCAAAATCTCCTGATACAGAAAGATTCAATGTGTCTGCAATAATATTCGCAACTCCCCAGGAGCTGTGAGTATTAACAAGAGAATCTGTGGAGATAGTAAGATTATTCGCATTGATTGTTGCCCTAGCATAATTGGAAAAGTAGTTTGCCGTAACATTGAAGTCCTTCGCATTGATTGTTGCACTATACAGATTGTAAAAGTAGTCTGCTGTAACATTGAAGTCATTCACATTGATTGTTGCATTATCATTGTCAAAGTCATTTCCTGCGGTAACATTGAAGCTAGCCGCATTGATTGCACTATCACGATTGGAAAAGC
>JABABE010000137.1 GCA_014238395.1 Candidatus Kaiserbacteria bacterium | reverse complement strand
TGTTAGTCCAGATGGATGTAGCCCACGGCTTACCTTTGGACCACCATATCCTATTTTTACAATTCCGGGGCGTCCACGGCTTTTTTGTTTGCGCTGATGGTTATCTACACCTTTTGGCTTTCTCCATGTGGTGCGAAGTCTGTCATATCTCCAACTCTCGGGTCTGATGAATTTTGGACGGTGGGCAGATTCTTTTGTCCTCTTCTCCATCATCTCAGCATTAATTGGCATGATTGGACTTTTGGAATTTTGGAATAAATAGGTTGCCCGATACCAATTTACAAAATTGTATGCGTTTTTGGTATGCTGATATGAAAAATTACACAAATAACTACTGATTAAACCGTCGATGGGAGATAACGGGAATGATATTGTATTGATTCTTAGGATGACTTCTAGATGGTGTTCGATATTCGTCTAATGATGGTCACATTCTGTGACTGTTTTGTATAACATAACTGTTATATAACAAATATGTTATATAATACCATGTTAAAATGTGATGTTGGGCCACCTGTATCTGGATCAGAACTCTTTGGTCGAGATGCAGAATTGAAGAAAATTTGGAATGCAGTAAAAGCTGGAAGTGTGTTATTAATCTCCCCTCGAAGATTTGGAAAAACTAGTATTACCTTTCATATGCGAGATGAGCCAAAACCTGGGTATAGGGTTTACTATCTTGATGTTGAGGATTTGGACAATCCAGAAGTTCTCTTGGCAAAGATATTAAATAAAACCAAAAATCGACAAAACAAATTAGATCAACTCAAGAATAAACTCTCTACATTAAAACAGATTGAAGAGGTAGGCGTAGGTCCAGTTAAACTCAAATTGAAAGAAACCATAAAACCTGATTGGAGAAACAAGGCTAATGATATTTTTGATAAAATATCCTCAAAATCTGAATATGAACACATTTTCATTCTTGATGAGTTGCCATCTATGTTATTAAACATGATGAAAGGTCCTGAAGGGAATACAAAAACAGAATTATTTTTAAAATGGCTAAAAAGTGTTAGAAATAACTTTAATATAAAATTCATTATATGTGGATCAATCAGTATGGATCAAGTGGTTGCTGATTCTAATGCAGTAAAAACAATAAATGATCTTGAAAGAATCATAGTAGATCCTTTTACAAAAGAAATTTCTAAAGTGATGATTGAAAATTTATTTGATGGATTTAATATTGAAACTGTCGATTATGCATCGGATATGATATATGATAAAGTTGGTGGGATTCTATTTTTTATAAAATTACTAGTAAAATATGTTGCAGAAGAGATACATGAACAAAATGTCGATTTATCATCCGATATAATAGATGATGCATATCGTAAAAAAGTGCTAGGACAACATGGTCGAGAATATTTTAAACATTATTTTACTCGGTTGGATTATTATCGTGAACTGGGATTTGGAATTACAGCACAAATAATTCTAGACGAGCTTGCAAGACGTGAAGCTATTCCTTTGAATGAATTACGACAAATATTCTTCAATGCTACTAAATCTAACAATGCTGACAAATTCAATGATTTGATCGTTCGTCTAGAAGATGATTT
>JABABE010000136.1 GCA_014238395.1 Candidatus Kaiserbacteria bacterium | reverse complement strand
TAAGAGGATCAACAGATATTTGAATAGGATCAATATTGTATTCATTTATTAAATTTCCCAAAGTATGAAATATTTTATCAACAAAAATAAGTTTGTTTTGAATTAATAAAATTCCAGCATAAAAAGACAAATGACGTGTTATTAAAGTTGCATGCTCTTTTTGTAAAGTTTTATCAAAATTTGAAAGATTTTTTTCAATGGTTTTTAATATTTTTGATAATAAATTTAGATCTGTTGTGCCAGAGATAAATAAAACATCAGCAATGTTATTAATATCATCAAAGGATTTATTTATAATAATAATAGATAATTTTTCAACTTCACTTTTTTTACCAAGTTGAGATATACAAAAAAGTTTTTCTAGAATTAATTGTTGTGAAGATTGATGTTCTCTTGGAAGTGTTTTTATAAATTTTAATACTTCTTCGTATTTTCGTTCATGTGCTAATATATTACATGTGACAAGATTATTTATATGACATGGTGAATCCAACATTTTTGACGATATTGTATTATATTTTTTAGATTTAATTGTGTTATTATGCGCATAGAACAATGCCAATATTTCATATGCATGATGAAGTAGACTACGATCTTTTAGAATTAATTTGTTATTTTGAATGATTTTTGTTAATTTTTTTTCGGATAAATTTCGTTCTTTATTAAAATGAACCACATTACCATATTTATCAAATTTAGAAGCAATGATACATTTTGTATGAGTTATGAATACTTCATATACCAAATATACCACTAGATTATCAAGGTATTTTTTTTTTTCGTTATCCATATTGATCACTTCATTACATGCAGATTCATATCCATCAATATCAATAATTTTTTGGATCAGGTTTGGTAGATCTATTATTTTTACTAGACCTATTGTATCAGCAAGATACATGGTGCATTTTAGATCGTTTTCGACACCAGCTGTGATCCTAGTTGACACATCAAGCTTATTAGAATATTTCAAATATTCAGAACGTCGTTCTTCAAATGTATACCATATTTTTAAAAAATCAACTAGCATATGGATCCTTTTTACTCCTTTTGGAGAACGCATCTCCCTCCAAATTCTATACAATCTTTCTGTTAATTGGTATAAAGTTTCTTTTTTATTTTTAAATTTTATAGTTTCTACAACGCCATCCAATTCTAACCTTCTCAATTGTGTTATTACAGATGATCTATCGGATTGCATTATTTTTGCTAAACTTGTAGG
>JABABE010000135.1 GCA_014238395.1 Candidatus Kaiserbacteria bacterium | reverse complement strand
TAGATTTTAAGACCATTGCATTGGTATAACGCCTAGACAACGTTCTTATTTTTTTAATTAAACATCCAATGCTCCTACACTTACAGAAAATAAAGACTTTTTCTATATTTTTTATATTTTCTTTTTTTTCTTGACAATTTACTAAAAAAAATATTAGATTTGTCTAAATACCAATAAGATTGGTATTTTTTATTATTAACCTAAACTTAAAAATTAAAATGAAAAAAATACTATTGTTATGCCTTGTTTTTGGCATCACTCTTTTAGCTTCGGCTAGTCTTTTTGCAGATGATTTTGAGGATTGTTTTAATATAGAAAGGGTGAAAGCAAAAAAAGAAGGTGCTACTTTTAGTGAAGCATTGGATCATGCAGAAGAAATTTGTAAAATAAAATTTGACAAAACAAAAAAAACAAAAACAACTACAAAAAAAGTAGAGAAAAACAAAGACGACTCCTCTCTCAGCACAAATTCTGGTGCAGTAACCGATTCAACGGATAATACGATAAATTTTTCAATAGATATTTTTATAGGTAATAAAAATATAGAAGACTTAAATATAGATCTTTCTACTCATGGAGTTTTATTAGATCTTAATATTACGCCTAAATTTAGTTTTGCTGCTAGTTATTTTATCTCTACTGGTGAAAAAAAGATAGTATCTACTCTAGATAAAACTGAGCCTTATGAAATACAAGTTTCTTACTTGGCAGATGAAACTTATGACACACAAGTTCCTTACTATGTAGATGAGACTTATGATGCAACAGAATCTTATACATATAATGATACAGCAGCAGGAATCATTACGCCACCAGAGGTAAATTTTCCTACAGGTGATAGGTTTTGTTGGTTTTTTAGAGATACTAATAATGATGATACTCTCAATTGGGATGACGATGTTTGTTATGGAATAGGAATATCTAGCCTATCACAAACTTTTGATTGGGCAGGTGGATGTGCTAATTGGTATAATGTTAATGGCTATGGCTATTATCAATCTACTTATTATTATGGTGTACAATTTGTTGCTGATCGTAATTATTTATGTTTCGAACGTGGTGCTTATTTCTCTTCCCCTGAAGATTATAATCATGATTGCTATTATTCTCGTTATGGCGGATGTCTAATATATCAATATCAAGATACTTATTATACAGAAATTCGTACTCGTGATGTAATTCTTACTCGTCAGATTATAGGAGGTTATAATACAGTAACAGAAACTCGTCAGGTAACTCGCTATCGTACAGAAACTAGAACTCAACAAGTAGCATATAATTCAACATCTATTTTCAATTTTGAAATCCAAGAATTTTCTTTGGGAGGAAGGTTTCATCTTTTTCAAACCAAACAGAATAGACTAGATATTTTTCTAGGAGGGGGTGCGATGCAAGTCTCTACTACAATGGAAACAAAAACAGATACAAATCCAACGAGCACTAATAAAGGAAGTGGTACGGGAACTTATACAGAAGCAGGTATCAAATATGTTTTTAAAAATGGATTTAATATAGGCTATTATATAAGACAATCTTCTGCTATTTTTGAACTTTATAATAATGAAGATATTCCTACTGAAAAAAGAGAATGGGGAGGAACTACAACTGGAGTAACACTCGGGTATAGTTTTTAAAAATTACTTATAAATTATGAAAAAGATATTTTTTATTTTAGTTGTTTTCTTTTTTAGTCTAGCTAACCTTTTAGCACAAGATAGTTTTGAGGACTGTTTTGAGATTAAAAGGTTGAGAGTGAAAGCAGGAGGAGCTAATGTTTATGAAGCTATAGAAATTGCAAAAATAATTTGTAATAGAGCTTACCCTAGTCAAAAAAAAATTGCTTTGGGTAAGGTTAATGCTGTAGGCACTAATTCTAATAAAGTAGAATCTCAAGATGCAAACACAACAAAAAACAATAACGATTCTAATGAGGAAGAAATTCAAAACATAGATGATATAAATAGCAATATAGATTGGGGAGATTATTATTCATTGAGAGTGAATTGGGAATTTAAGGGTGATGTAGCTCTTGTTAATCAACCTCAATCTAGCAATACAAACAGTGCAAATTATAGAGATAGGTTTGTAGCAAATATATCAGGAAGTAGTAGCAATTTAAACCTTATTTTTACGGGAAAAAATTCTTCTTTTGGTCTCAATTATTTTGCAGATGGAAGGCATAGCTATACTGCTTCTGCTTCTCGTAAAACAGGCGGTTGGAACTTAAACGGTTCTTTAATAATAGATCAAGATTCTGTAGCAGAAGATGCTAATGTTAGTGATAGAAGCAGTGTTCAAGCAACACACAAAAGCGGTTTACGTTTAAACTTCAATAGAACGAATATTTTGAGAAATATTGATGGAAGTAGTTCGGTAAATACTGGGGAAATTGGTTTTATTACTAAAAATAAAGAACATAATAGAACCTTTAATGGAAGTCTTTTATTCAAAAACGGTTTAACAACAAGAATCCAAATGCAACAAGGATTTTAAATTTACTAAAGTGCACTTTCACAAACTAACAACACAAAATTTCTACAATCGGAACTGTTAAAAAAGCAGAAAAAATACTAAATCCCCTTCCTATCTCCAGTCCCGAGCCTCTAGTCGGGTAAAAGCCTCCCCATAAAGCTCTTACGGAGCGATTAAAATCAAATATATTTTTGGAAAGCTGCAGTCTAGTCTATGGATGACTTTCTTTTTTTCTTGACAATTTTTTGATTTTATTACCTAAATCGTATAATTTTT
>JABABE010000134.1 GCA_014238395.1 Candidatus Kaiserbacteria bacterium | reverse complement strand
ATCAGATACCTTACATTTCTCCTAACATTCTCCTTACAACCACTAACTCTATCGGATAACTCACAATTCTTCCAACAAACTCCTTACAGCTCTCAACCCAATCAAATACCTCAGAATCCGTCTAACAAATTCCTTACAAATCTCAACTCAATCAAATACCTATCATTTCTCCTAACATTCTCCTTACAACTCCCACTCTATCGAATACGTCGCAATTCTTCTAGCAAACTCCTTACAACTCTCAGCTAAATCGAATACCTCGGAATCCTTCTAACAACCTCCTTACAGCTCTCAACTTAATCAAATACTCATCATTTCTCCTAACATTCTCCTTACAACTCCCAATTCTATCGGATACCTCGCCATTTTACTAACAATCTCTTACAACTACCAACCCTATCGAATACCTCACATATTTCAAACAAACTCCTTACAACTCTCAACTCAATCGAATGCCTCAGAATCCTTCTAACAAACTCCTTACAGCTCTCAACTCAATCAGATACCTTGCATGTCTCCTAACATTCTCCTTACAAGTACCAACTCTATCGAATACCTCGCATTTCTCCAAACAACTCCTTACAGCTATCAACTTAATCAAATACTTATCATTTCTCCTAACATTCTCCTTACAACTCCCAACTCTATCGGATACCTCGCCATTCTACTACAAGCTCCTCACAGCTCTCAACTCAATTTAATACCTCTAAATCCTTCTAACAAACTCCTTACAACTCTCAACTAGATCAGATACCTTATATTTCTCCTAGCATTCTCCTTACAACTCCCAACTCTATCGGATACCTCGCCAATCTGCTAACAAACTGCTGACTGTTCTCAACTCATCGAATACCTCGGAATCCTTCTAACAAACTTCTTACAGCTCTCAACTCAATCAGATACCTCAGAATCCTTCTACCAAACTCCTTACAGCTCTGAACTCAATCAGATACCTTACATTTCTCCTAACATTCTCCTTACAACCACTAACTCTATCGGATAACTCACAATTCT
>JABABE010000133.1 GCA_014238395.1 Candidatus Kaiserbacteria bacterium | reverse complement strand
ACATCCCCGACGACATTCATAATTTCTGACGCTCCCATTCCTTCGTCCTTTCTTCTTTTATCTACGATTGCAATCTCACATTTAAATTTTTTTGCAAGAGTCCGGGCTCTTGGTACACCTCCTGTATCCGGTGAGACAACAACTATTGTTTCATTTTTATGATGTTCTTCTATATATTTAACAATATGTTCATACAAAAAATTAATAGCAAATATATTGTCTGCTGGTATTGAGAAAAATCCTTCTCCTTGTTTAGAATGTAAATCTATAGTCATCACCCTAGTTGCACCAGCAAATTCAATCATAGAAGAAACCAGTCTAGCACTTATAGGAGACCTTGATTCCACTTTTCTATCCTGCCTTGCATAACCAGAATAAGGCATTATTACATTTATACTCTGCGCAGAGGATCTTTTTATTGCATCTATAAGAAGTAAGAGATATAAAATATTTTGATTTACATCTGGAGATGTAGGTTGAATTATATAGACATCAGCTCCCCTGATATTTTGACCTATCTTTACATACAATTCTCCGTCAGCAAAAACTTTGTTTTGCATTGGAACAAGATGTACATTCAGTATTTTTGCAACTTCATCTGATAATTTTTCATTTGCAATTCCCGATATGAGTTTCATATGTAATAATTATACTCCAAAAGAAAAAAAATAAACACTTTTAATTTATATACAAAAAAGTTATAAAAATCAATGGTTAATATATAAACCTATCTCACAAGCTTGTAAAATTTTTTCCAATAATCTGGAAAAGTCTTGTCCACACATTTTGGATTTTGGATTTTTATATTTTTTATTTTCAACAAAGCAATAGAAAATGCCATAGCTATTCGATGATCATTATATGTATCAATTTTTGCACCAACGTAATTCTTTTTTCCATATATGGTTAAACTGTCATTCGTCATTTCAACATCTGCGCCAATTTTTTTGAGTTCAGTATACATAGATAATAATCTATCAGATTCTTTTAATCTTATATTAGAAATACCTGTGATTTTTGTTTTGCCGTTAGCAAAAAGAGCTACTACAGACAATGTCATAAAGACATCACTACAATCCTTCATATTTACCTCAACTCCATTTAACTCTTTTCCTAAAACAGTTATTGTGTCATTATCAACAGTTACACGACAACCCATTTGCTTTAAAATATCCAAAAACTTTAAATCACCTTGGTGACTTTTTTTAAAAAATGACGATACTGAAATTTTTCCAAAGCAGACAGCAGCAATGCCAAAAAAATATGAAGCCGACGATGCATCACTTTCTATTGCATATTTCTTTGCTTTATATTTTTGATTCGATTTAACAAAAATCTTATTTTTTCCTATAAAATCACACTCCGCTCCAAAACTTTTCATAATATCAATCGTCATTTCAATATATGGCATAGATACCCTTTCACCTTCTAGTGTTATACATACATCTTTTTTTGCATATGGTGAAATTAATAATAATGACGATACAAATTGGGAGGATTCACTTGTCCCAACTATTATGTTTCCACCAGAAAACCCTCCAGGAGTTATGGTTATAGGCAGACCAATATTTTTATCAATATTTTTAATAACAGACCCTGACTCATTTAATATATCTATTAACCCAAGAATTGGCCTTTCAGACATCCTTTTTCCTCCACATACTGTGTATTCACCGTCTTCACTCAAACATAACAAGGATGTTAAAAACCTTGCAGTTGTGCCAGATTCCCCAACAAAAAAAGTTTTTTTGTTGTTCTTTAACAAACCTCCAACTCCTATAATTTCTACCTCTTTCTTTTTTATTTTTATTTTGATGCCCAATTTCCGTAAACAATTAATCATCACTTTTGTATCTTCTGAAAATAAAACATTTTCTAAAAAAGTCTTACCATCTGACAGACTTGCAATTATAAGTGCTCGGTTTGTTATACTTTTGGACCCTGGTATTTTAACAATTCCAGAAATTCTTTTTTTTATATTTTTATTGAAAAAATTAAACAATGTTTTTTTAGATATCTATTTCAGCAAATTCTGCGTTTTCCTCTATAAATTTTTTTCTTCCAAATGCATCTGCCCCCATAAGTGTGTCAAAAGTTTCTTTTGCTTTTATAACATCATCTATGGTTATTTGTTTTAGTGTTCTATTTGATGGATCCATAGTTGTTTCCCATAATTCTTCTTTATTCATTTCACCCAATCCTTTATATCTTTGAACATCTATTTTTGGATCATTATTAAATTTAGCAAGTACTTTATCTCTCTGTTTGTCTGTATATGCGTACTCTACTTTTTTACCGCTTTTAATTTTATATAACGGAGGTTGTGCTATATATATATAACCACCCTCAATAAGTTTTTTAAAGAATTGAAAAAATAATGTTAAAAGCAATGTTGTTATGTGAGCACCATCTACATCTGCATCAGTTGCTATTATTATTTTATGATATCTTAATTTTTCTACATTTATATCGTCTTTAATCCCACAACCAAGAGCAACTGCTATCGACTTCACCTCTTCATTTGCAAAAATTTTATCATCCCTTGATCTCCACACATTTAATATCTTTCCTCTTATAGGTAATACCGCTTGTGTATCACGAGCACGACCACCTCTTGCAGTTCCCCCAGCAGAATCACCCTCAACAATGAAAAGCTCAGAAACACTAGCATCTTTTGATTGGCAATCAGTAAGCTTTCCTGGAAGTGTAAGTCCTTCTAACACACCTTTTCTCAAAACACCTTCTTTTGCAGATTTTGCCGCTTTCCTTGCTTTTAGTGCAAGTGATATTTTGTTTAATATTGCTTTTGCATCTATCGGATTTTCCTCTAAAAACCCAGTAAACTCTTCTGCAAAACTTTTTTCTACAATACCTTTTGCCTCTACACTACCTAATTTCGCCTTTGTTTGCCCTTCAAACTGAATTTCAGGCATTGCTATTGTTATTACAGCAGTAATTCCTTCTATTACATCATCACCAGAAAAAACCTCTTTTTCTTTTGTTATATTTTTTTCTTTTTCATAAGAATTAATAGTTCGGGTTAATGCTGTTTTAAATCCTGTCACATGCGTACCACCGTTTGGATTATATATACTATTTGCAAATGCAAGTACTGTGGAATTAAAGTCATCTACATACTGTAGCGCTACCCCAACATGAACATCTCCAATTGTTTTTGTAAAACTAAAAATATTTGGGTTTGCTGGTTTGTTGTTAACATTATAATGTCCTACCAAAGATTTTATGCCTCCCTCAAAATAAAAAGTGTTTGATGGTAAGTTTTGTTTTAATTCTCTGAAATAAAATATATCATTACTGATTTCTTCGTTATGTGTTCTTGCGTCTATGATTCTAATTTTCAGCTTATTTATAAGATACGCTTGCTGTCTCATGTGACCCAAAACCTTATCAACATCAAATTTAATAGTAGAGAAAATTGACTCATCAGGTCTAAATGTAATGATAGTTCCTGTTTTGTCACTTTTTCCAATATTTTCCACTTCCGTTGTTTTTTTACCTATGGAATATTCTTGTTTGTATATCCCACCATCTCTGTGAACTATTGCTTTCATATTTATAGATAATGCATTTACTACAGATGATCCCACACCATGCAACCCACCAGAAATTTTATAACCACTATCTCCAAATTTTCCACCAGCGTGAAGTGTAGTTAGTATTGTCTCAAGTGCTGATACTTTTGAATTTTGGTGTGTATCAACTGGTATACCACGACCATTATCTGTAATTCTAATATTTGAATCAGGTAAAAAAACAACTTCAATCTCATCACAAAAGCCACCCATAGCCTCATCTCGTGAGTTATCAAAAATCTCAGTAATTAGATGATGAAGTCCATCTGGTCCAGTTGTGCCTAGATACATACCAGGTCTCTTTCTTACTGGCTCAAGTCCTTTTAGTACAGTGATGTCTTTTGCATCATACCCGCTGTTTGTTTTGTCGTTTATGTCCTTTGCCATTGTGTGTTTATTTATATTATACCAGTAAAATATTTAATCAAACACTCTTTCTTTGACAAATTTACCTTCTATATTTTCATCAAAATATTGGTCTTTGTTGTGCGAATAGAGTAAGTTTTTATAAGTTTCCATTGGCACTCTTTTGTATAGAAAAATCCCACCAACTAGGAATTCAACCTCCATTGCAGAAAGCGAATTGTCAAACCCGACAGATTTGATTTTTGAAAAACTTACTGGTGATCTTTGCATATCACTATTGTACCAATTTTTTTTCTAAAAAGAGAAAATGATATAGAACCACACCACAGCACACACTGATGTTCAATGACTCTTTTTTTCCCATCATTGGGACTTCTATAGTGCTTTTACACATATCTGATATTTCCTTTGGAATACCATCCACTTCGTTTCCGAATAGCACTGTATCAAAATCAGTGATATTTTTTACTTCATCTATAGGGGTTGCATCATCTGTCTGTTCTATCGCTGCTATTTTTAATTTTTCATTTTCGTACAACTGATCCAGTGTTTTATAATATTTCCATTTTATATTTTTCTCGGCACCAAGAGCGGTTTTTAATATTTGTGATTGTGGCCTCTTAAACCTGTCAATTGGTGTTGGTGTAGTACCAATTAAAAAAATCTTATCTATTCCCACAGCATCTGCTGTTCTGAAAACAGAACCAACATTTTGAGCACTGCGCAGGTTATATAAAATAATATTCTTTATCACAGATATTACTTTAATTTTTTGACGCTTGTTTTTTGATTATCATTTTTGACAAACCATCTATCAAATCTGATCCTGCATACCCAGCAAGGAAATATATAATCCAATTCCCATCAACTAATGCTCCAGCGATACTTCCTGCAACCATAGATACAAATAAACTAAACAAAATATATCCTATTTTAAATTCAATTTTTTTTTGTTTAGTTAGTTTGACTAAACCTACCATAGCTCGAAGTGTTCCACCAAAAAGTCCTGACACTATACCTAAAAGTGAAAATGAGATAATTTCTACCATATGCGCGGTGGACGGGATTTGAACCCGCGACCTCTGCCGTGACAGGGCAGCGCTCTAACCAGCTGAGCTACCACCGCAAGTGTTT
>JABABE010000132.1 GCA_014238395.1 Candidatus Kaiserbacteria bacterium | reverse complement strand
AGACTTTATCTCTAAAAGCGATAAAAACATAAGAGCTGAAAATGACCAAATCATTGGTGCTTTTGAACTAGAAGTAGAGTCAGAGGAGATAGATATTGACGATACAACGTTCACTCTAAATGTAGAAAACACTACAAGCGAAGGTTTGTTTGGCTTCGACGGAACAAGTAACGAATTCTCACAGATTGAGATTAGCGACATTAAAATCGTAGATTTCAACACTGGTAAAGTATTCGCTGAAGCGGATGATTACGAGACATTGTCACCAACAAGTGACAGTGCGGTTGATGCAGGACCAAAAGAATTATCAATTGAATTTAATTCTCTATACACACTACCTGTGGGAGAGACAAACATCGTTATCACTGCAGACTTAGATAAGGAGTTCGCTAATGCAACTAAATTCCAAATTTCAACTTGGGATTGGGGTAATGTAGAAGGTGTAGTAACTGGAGAAGATCTAAAATCTAAACTAGGAGTACTTGAAGATAGCAAGTTTGGTGAGTTTAGTATAGATGGTGACGAAGTTACTATCTCAGCAGATAGTAGCATCGAATCAAGAGAGATTGTAGCTGGATCAAATGGCGTAGAGTTTATAGTTGTAGAGTTTGATGTTTCTCAATCAAAAGAAGATGTTGAGTTTGAGGAAGTGTTTGTAACAGTAACCCTTGAAAACAATGCAAACATCGAACATTTGAGCAACTGTATCTTAACTGATGATGATGGTGATGAGATAGGAGAGTACTCAAACGGAAACGACGAACTATCAGGTACTGATAGCTTCCAGTTCAACATTGACGACAAACTTAAAGTTAAAGCTGGAGAAATAGCTGAAGTGTCTATCCGATGTGATGTAGATAAAGACGCTGACGAAATAACAGACGGTACTTACACATTTGCTATAAGTAGCACAGACAGTGTTGACTACGAGATAGACGGAGATTCAGAATCAGTGCTTCCAGGCGGAAAAGCTTCTCCTTCTGTAACTATCAAATCATTTGGTGAGCTTGACGAAAGCACAGTAGTTGAAAGTGATAAAAACTGGGCTGTAGGTAACTCTGATCTTACAGTACTTGTAGGAAAATTTGAAGTTGCTGCACAAAGAGAAGGATTCACAGTTGACACAATTGTTTTGACTGTAGATGTAACAAACGGGGATGAAGAAGATTCTGTAGAGAGAGTAGAAATCAAATATGATGGCAAAACTGCAACAGAAGAGATAACTTCTTCTGGAACAAGTGGTACAGAAGTTACATTTGAAGATTTGAACTGGAACATTTCAGATCAAGTCAACAAAGAAGTAGCAGAGATAAGTCTTGTTCTTAACACTATAGGTCACGGTGACGCTTCTGGAAGAAACATCACAACTACTATCAACTCATACAAGGCAGAAGGTGATGATTCAGGTAACGAACCTGATAAGTCTGGTCAAAACCTAGCACTTGGAAAGGTTAATACCTATAAATCTCTGCCAGTGTTTGCTGTTGACTCACAAAGCACTAGTGAGAAAAACTTGAGTAGTAACAAGGACGATACTACAATCTTTGAATTTGTAGCTTCGACTAATGGTGATGGATCTAACTTAGCTTTGCACAAGATTACAGCGAGTATAGAGTATCAACATGTAACATTTGCTTCATCAGATGCATTTACACTTCACGCTTACACAGATAGTAACAGAACAGCTAAAGTGTCTGGCACAGGTGATGATGGATTAGTTTCAACAGTAATAAGTGTTACTAATGGTGCAAACGCATTTCCTTTCTCAAATCCAGTGTTTGTAGGTGAGGGAGAGAAAATCTACTTTGCAATCAAGGCTGATGTAGACACTGTTACATTAGACAAAGATGCAAACATAGTAACAGAATTGGTAGGTGAATCATTTGCTGCTGCTGTTGATGGTGATGATACTAGCTCTGTATCTGGAAACATAGTGTTCTCACCGAACACTCTTGAAAATCCTTTCAATGTTTCTGCGAATGATACTGACTGGTTTGCTGCGAAAGGGATAGATATCATTCCATCAGATCTAGATTCATGGAGACTGGAAAAGTAATTAACACAGTAAAGAAATAATTAACTAAGTAGATACAGCACTGAAAGTTAAACAAAAAACCCCCTTCGGGGGGTTTT
>JABABE010000131.1 GCA_014238395.1 Candidatus Kaiserbacteria bacterium | reverse complement strand
TAATAGAGAATAAAAATATTTTATGCATATATTATATTAAACCACATCTGCATTTATTTATAAAATTGTAATTAATCAGGAAAACAATATTAGTAATTATATGTTTGTTCAAACAATAGAAACAAAATGTGAGATAAAAAAATGCTAGCACTTCAGTAATTAAAAAATACTTTTAATTTTATCTATAAAAATAGCGTAGCGTGTTAAAAGTTAGAGTTTATGCCTTCCGTGTGTAGTTTTATTTTGATTTAAGTATGTAAAAAAGTCCAGTGGAGAGGATGTTGTTTTTTGATGCCAGGTTACTCGGTAGGGATACTAGCTATTAGAGCATCAATACGACCTTTTGTGGCAAGCACATTATTTACTCCACCAAATATAGATTGTCCCAACACCCCATCTGTAATGTCCACTCCACCATCTTGGTTTTGTCGATAAAGGTATAAGAAGAATGCATCACTTGCTGCAGTAAATGATTTGGAGCCATCGAAATCCAAATACCCACCATCTATTCCATCTTGAACACGAGCTTTTGTGGCAAGTACATTATTTACTCCACCAAATATAGACTGCCCTAACACCCCATCTGTAATGTCCACTCCACCATCTTGGTTTTGGGTATAAAGGTATAAGAAGAATGCGTCACTTGCTGCAGTAAATGATTTGGATCCGTCTATGTCTATAGAAAATGATGTAAATGCTTTTTCTTCACCTACACTGTCAAAACTTTCAAGATCTACTCCTGCCACATTTTTTATAATTGCTGTTGTAGGTTTTGTGTATATATATGTTCCGGTAGCTGTGAGAGCTGTACCAGAACTGTCAAAGGTAAGTATGATTTTGTTGGCTGCTATTTCAATCTGTGTTGGTGTAAGTGTTGTTGAACCATCATCGTTTGTAAATGTGAAACCACCTCCTGACGTAACAGATGTTAATGCGACTGTCTGTAAATCTTCGTTTGTAGTGATGGTTATCTGATAATCACCGTCTCTTTGTGTACCTGAGATTGTTGGTGCGGTTGTGTCTATTCCATCTACTTTGCTTGTGCTTATTTTCTTTGTTGTGTTATTCGCTTCATCTTCTGCTCTGACACAGATGTAGTTGCCATTGTCTGATTCTAAGGTTAAAGTAAATGTGGCGTCTTTGTCCGTATTAGTAGTTGGGTCAAGTGAAAAGTTGATGTCATCTAAGTTGGCGCAGTCTATATT
>JABABE010000130.1 GCA_014238395.1 Candidatus Kaiserbacteria bacterium | reverse complement strand
TTTGATATTACAGCAACAGATTTTACTAATAGCGGAACTATTAGTGCTAATACTACTTTGAATACAACAGTTTCTAGCACAGTATTAGGTAGTTTTGATAATACTGGAGGGGTGCTTAACGCAACTGCTTTTGCTCTTTCTGTAGCTGGAGATTTTGATTATGTTGCTGAGTATCTAGGCAATGGAACTATCACTACTAATACTCCCAATCTAAATGTAGGCGGTGATTTTAGTAATAACGATGCAAGCAGTGATTTCACTTGGGGCGCAAATGATACACTTACAGTTTTATGAAGTGCTGATATTACTGCGAATGATTTTTTCAACAGAGGAAGAATTGATGTTGCGAATGACTTCCACATTACAGCAGGGGATGAATTTTTCAACAGAGGAAGAATTGATGTTGCAAATAACTTCAACCTTATAGCAGCAGACGCCTTCTACAATTGGTATGGAGCAACCATCAATGCGGATAATTTTAATGCTTTGACAGGAGGCGGCTTTTATAATCTGCGTAATGCAACGATTAGTGTAAATGACTTTAATGTTACAACAGGAACTTATTTTTCAAACTACTACTCAACAATCAATGCGAATGATTTCAATGTTACAACAGGAACTTATTTTTCCAACTATGTGGCAACGATTAATGCGGATAACTTCAATGTTACAGCAGGAAACCTTTTTTACAATTCGTCTAGCTCAACAATCAATGCGGATAACTTCAATGTTACAGCAACAGGTGACTTTTACAATTATGATAGTGCAACAATCAATGCGAATGATTTCAATGTTACAGCAGGATACCGCTTTTATAATGAGGATAGTGCAACAATCAATGCGGATAACTTCAATGTTACCGCAACAGGTGACTTTGCCAACCAGAGCTCAACGATTACTGCGGGTAGCTTCAATGTTACAGCAGACAGCTTTGAGAACTCAAGGAGTGCAACAATCAGTGCGAATGATCTTACTATCTCCGCAAATTCTTTTGGCAATAATCATACAAGAGGAGGTGGAAGTATTACTGCTGATACATTTACTCTTTCTGTAGAAGGAGATTTTGATTATACTAATAGAGGAACTATCACTACTAATACTCTCAATCTAACTGTAGGCGGTGACTTGAGCAATAACGACGCAAGCAGTGATTTCACTTGGGGCGCAA
>JABABE010000129.1 GCA_014238395.1 Candidatus Kaiserbacteria bacterium | reverse complement strand
AATAATTTTTTATTTCAGCTTTATTATTTTTATTCATCTTTTCTTAAGATAAAAGTACAAATTAGCACATTTAAATGGGTAGTGCATACACCACTTTAGAATATTACCATATATAAAGTGTTTTTTGAAGTTTAAATTAACATACCGTTTCTAACTCTAACATAGTTTTTTATCTTTTTATTTAAAGAAGAGTGTCAATCGATACTATTTTAATAATTTAACACAATAAAATACACATTCCTTTACTACTCATTTTCTGCTGTTTTTTAGATATTTTATATAATAAACAGTATATTAGTTAGTTAAACACAGAACAACATATTTTTATATATAAATCAAGTATAATAGTTGTTTAGATGTTGCTGTAAAAATAAAAAACAAAGGCAAGAAGTGTAGGACACACTTGTTGCCTTTTTTAGGATGGGAGAAAACAACTTTTAGAGCATATAAAAAGTTCTCGTAACACTCTTTTTATATCGCATCACACCTATTCCTGTAATTACTTTTTTTCCTTCGACTTGATAAAAGAATTTATTTACCACCTTGAGAAACGTCTTCCTAGCATATATGTTTATTGTTTCTAGGAGACAAACTAATTCTGTCGAACCTTTTAGTTGTTCCGGGGACAAAACTTTTCCTTTTTGGATGATTTTTCCTCGCTTGTTTACAGAAGGTATCCAAAACCTTTTAAGGCCAGAAGGGCCTATCTCCGCAAGATAGGTATTCTTTATCCCTTTAACCAACAGACCAAAATTTATTCGTCCTGTCCACTGGTTTTTTAGCATTCGATACTCTTCAAGAGTAAAACGCATGTTCTTCTCTTTAATTATTTTCTCGCAGTTTTTAATTACAATCACTGTTGCTTTATAAAGCGCAGCTTCATAACGTACTGCAATATGTTTTTTATCCATTGTTTCAATTTTTAATTGATGTTTTCAAAAAAGTACTTTATGTTATATAAATATAAAAATGGTGTACATAAACCAATTATATAATAACACACTTTTGTATATAAATCAAGTGTGTCGGTTATTTGTATATAGAAATATGGCATATATAAAAACAAAAACCGCCAAGTGGCGGTTTTTGTTTTGTTTTTGTGGGGAGAAGAAGGTTATTTTAGAGTTACTGTTGCTCCTGCTTCTTCTAGTTTTTTCTTTAATTCCTCTGCTTCCTCTTTTTT
>JABABE010000128.1 GCA_014238395.1 Candidatus Kaiserbacteria bacterium | reverse complement strand
GGGTGGGATATATTCAGATGTGAGAAGTTCAGTTGTCATTACACATCGGGCACCATATTGATAATAGAAATATTTTGTCACAGTTTCAGGTACATTCCCAGCTATATCGGGAGTAGCAGTATAATCAATATGGTAGGTTTTAGAATATAACACTGAATAAGTGCCACCAAAAAGACTAGAAGATGAACCACGGTCAATAGTGCGGTATGTAGTTGAATCAGTATATACTGATGCGAAAATCGTACCGTTGTATGCTGGATCGTTATCTGATACACTAGCATCGCTATCTGGATTCAAACTAGGAGTATTTAGGCACGTAGAAGCATAAGAAGTTATGATTGGAGGCATAGTGTCTATAAAGACGTTAGAGCTTGTCAGATTTAGTTCTGTGATTTGTGTGGCGGTTTGAACATCTGTCAGGATAATATTAAATGTCATGTTTCCGTTTGTATCGTTTTCAGATATGGTAAGATTTGCGATTAATGTATTATTGTTTATGTATGGAACTACTGTATGATTTTGAATCGTCATGTTTACATCATGAATGGGTTTGTCTGTCTGCAAGTATACGGTAACATTATCCATTGTTTTTGCATATAGATTGTTGGAATTGGAGCTAGATATTGTAAGGTTTAGAATTTCAAAAGTGGAATTTGTCTTTAAATCTCCATATATGCGGATATCGTTGATATAAACAAATTCATTACGTTTGCTATTAATTGCCGTAAAACTCAACGTGAGATTATCACTTGAAACATGACTACTTAAATCCACATTATCGTTGGACCATGTTATGCCAAAACGTTCGTCATCGGCGTGAATTTCAGTATATTGAGACACTTGATTCCAAATCCCTCCATTATCGCTTACTTTTATCTCCAGCCCTTCATTTTGAGAATCATCAATTCCCACAAGACGGTATGAAAAGTCTAAGTATGCTGTTGCAAACGAGGTAAGATTTAATCCGTTTTTCAAGTCAAGTATACATTCGCTATTTGGATCATCATCATCACAGTTAGATGCCTGAAATATAACATCTGTGATGCCATTTTGATTTGTATCGCTTGTGTTGATCCAATTTGTTCCAAAACGATTCCAGTTTTCAAACGTATTTGTAGGATCTTCAAAGATCGTCAGATTCGTGATTTTTTCAGTTCCACCCATGTTGTCATTATTGTCATCATCATAAAATACATAGATGAAATCTTCTGCAGTATTGCCTTCTGCATCTTCTGCTATCGCTTTTATTGTATTACTAGAACTATGTAGAGATGTCAGAATAGACCAGTTATCCAGATTATTTGTGAGTGTAGATGTAACAACATCATTTACATAAATGGTTATGGTGATCACACCAATGTTATCTGATGATGTTCCTCTGACCGTAATTGCAGTATTGGCAGTGGCATAACGATTTATAGGATTGGTGATTTCAATTTGTGGATCAGTTGAATCCACATATTTTCTTATATTATTGTGATCAAAATTTAGATCAAGTGAGTCATAACTAAGAGCATTCCAATCTGCCTCAAATTCAAAAATTGTTTGTGCATCATTACTATAGAATGCATTCCATAATTTTGTTTCATCGGATAATGTATCATTATTTTCATTGCTATAATCATATATGTCCCATAAAGAAGCTGCCACCCATCCTTCATTCCGAGAACCAGTAAAACTACCTTTTTGTGGAAAATCTTCCTGTAATGTAGTTCCAGTGTTAAATGTAGCATTTTCAAAATTAATAAAATCTTGATTAAGTCCAGTTCGAAATGATTCACTATCTAGTATCCATGCAGCAAAGAACCAACTCCAACCTTCAGACCATGCACATTCTTGAGTGAAAATGTCGTCTATATTATGGTGTACGCATGGTGGGATTGATGAACTATGTATGTCTTTATAGATATTATGTTGTACATGATGACCATATTCATGCACTATTACACCAGGTATACGATATAGCATAACGTTTGAATCACCTATAAAATTGGATAAAGGAACGGTAATTACATTATCTTCACTATGATCCGGGGTGTGCAAATATTCGAATTCTGAAAATGGGTAACTTCCTACTGCAATATATCTAACAGTAACAAATGGTGCATCATAGGATGTTTTTGAATATAATACATCATGTGCGTTATTTACAACATTGAACATATAATAAAACAACCCATCACCATATGGACCCACATTATCAACATTAATGATCTTAATTTCTGTATTATACATAATATTATCAGCCAAATCGTATACTGTAACAGGAGTTGAATCGTGAATTGTAGCCTGTACATCATCATTTATGTATGTAACACCAAGCTGTAAATCGATATATGCACTATTAGAATCAGGATCTTCATTTATTCCATATAATGCAAAATAACCATCATTAGTTGTTTGTGTGCAAACATCACTAGTTCCACTTGTCAATACTTGTTTATTAGATATATTATATTCATCAACATCGTAAGCACATATACGAACATCTTTACCTGGAGTTAACACATTATAATCTAAATCTTCATAGTTTCCATATATGAAATATTGTGATGGTGCTGTAGCTGATACTTGGGGTAAAAAAAAATCATTGAAGATTGTATCGTGCATTAAAAATTCAGGATACGCAACAAAAAAATCATTCACAAAATCTTCTGAGAGGTTTTCGCCCATCAACCATTCCCGAGTAATTTGAACATTTTCATACTTTTCTACGGATCTAAGATATTCTGAAAATTTTTCCCAATGTACTTGTGGGATGTACAATTGTTCCTGAGATCCAATCGAATTTGTAACAGTATTTGATGAATTAGACGCTGTAGGTAAATTTGTTGTTTCTGGAATATAATTTGGAAACCCATTTGGTAATGTGTCAAGTTCTATGTTATCATCTTTGTACCATTTTTGCGTATCATTATCAAATGATATTAAAATTCGGTATCTATTAGCATCGATAATTTCAAGATATGAATAAAAGTTATCTTCACCTAATTCTGAACGTGGTATCAATCCTATACTATTGTTATTATCGATCAATTGAAG
>JABABE010000127.1 GCA_014238395.1 Candidatus Kaiserbacteria bacterium | reverse complement strand
GGTTACGAAATACAAAAAAAGCTCATAGATGACAATTTAGTCTTAGACAGTGTTTTCCAATACAGGATAATACCCAAAACACACGGTGCTGTTGAAAATAGGTTTTGGGTAAATGGTAATAAACCTAGAAAAATCATTCTTATAGAAGATGTGGTGACCACAGGTGGCTCAACCCTCTCTTTCATAAAAAAACTAAAAGAAATGGATATAGAGACAACATCTGTCATTACTCTATTAGATAGAGAGCAGTTAGACATTTCTGGAAAAACAGCAAAAGACCTGTTTAAAGAAATGAAAATAAAATTATATACACTATCCAGTGCCTCAGATATATTACCGATTATACTGAAAACTACAAAAAATGAAAACTATAAGCAAAAGATAAAAAATGAATATGAAACTGAATACCAAAAATTTAACAAACAAAGTCCTTTAGATTGTTTATAAAAATGAGTTGATCTCGTCTTGCAGTTGTTTGGATTTATTTTTCCAAGTATTCTTATTTACACCGTCTTCTGGTTGCATTAATCCCCGCCCAACGTTAATCATACATCTAGTTAAATCAACACCAGAAGAAGCAAATGCAGATATTTTACCTCCTTGTGTCCCTATGCCAGGCACAAGATATATAGGATTTTTATCACTGTCATCAAAAGTTGTTATTTTTAAAAACTCTTGAAAATTTGGATCTGATGGATTATATGTACCTCCAAGAACAAAAGCATCCGCACCTGATTTTAGTGCCATTGAAACTCGATGTTTCCATAAAAAATCTCCATTAGTGTTTTTAAAACACATTTCGTTTTTAAATTCTGGGTTACTCATCAGCCCCATTACAATAGAGCCTAGCCCCAATTCATTTGCTTGAGTGATTATTTCCTCAATGTTTCCAGCATAAGGAGATAAAGTACTAGCATCAGCTCCTAGGTTTTTTTGCGACTCTAACCAAACTTTGTTAGTCGATCCAATATCAGCAATTTTGGAATCTAAAATACACAAAAGGTTTAATTTTTTACATTCTGATATTATATTTTTTAAGTTTTTGTTATCAGAATCATCTTGCCAGAAAGCAAGGTTTATTTTAATTCCCATACAATGGTCGGAAACTGATTGTATATAATCTGAAGCAAAATCCATCTTTGATCCACCATACCCATCAACTATAGCAGAAGTAGGGTCTAGTCCTGCAATTAATACACTTTGTTTCTTTTTACTTAACTCCTTAAAAAGTTGTTTGAACTTATTTTCATCTTTCATATTTATACTATATTTTTTTATTGATGGTGCTACTTATAATCTAACATTAAAAGTAGTGCCATTCGAGCGTACAATCCATTTTCTGCTTGTTTGAAATACCAAGCTCTATTGTTTAGATCAACATCGTGAGTTATTTCATCTACCCTAGGGAGAGGATGAAGTATGATTGATTCTTTTTTCATTGTGTTTGCCAACTCACCAGTCATTATGAACTGTCCTTTTGCTTTTTCGTATTCATCGGCATTATCAAATCTTTCCTCTTGTACTCTCGTCATATAACAAACATCAGCATTTTTAATTACATCTTTTAAGTCATCGGTCTCTGTATAGGAGACATCTTTTTCCTTCAAAAAAGCCTTCATGTTATTTGAAATCTGTGAATTTTCAACTGATACAAATGTAAAGGTGTTGTTATAGTGTGCAAGAATATATAAAAGTGAATTTATAGTTCTACCGCGAAGCAAATCTCCCACAAAAACTATATTTAGATTGTCTATTTTTTTAAATTTTTCATATATTGTATACACATCTAGGAGGCTTTGTGTTGGATGTTGGGTAGTTCCAGAGCCAGCATTTATAACAGGTATCTCTGCAACACTTAAAGCTTTTGTTGGATATAAATCGTCTTTACAGCGAATAACCAATGCATCTGCATATTTGTTTACCATCCTCATTGTGTCCTCTATAGTCTCTTTTTTAACAAATGAAGAAAACATTGAAGCATTTTCAGTGGAAATTATATCGCCCCCAAGGCGAATAATAGCACTTTCAAAAGAAAACTTTGTTCGTGTAGATGGCTCATAAAACAAAAGGGCAACTATTTTGCCCTTTAAT
>JABABE010000126.1 GCA_014238395.1 Candidatus Kaiserbacteria bacterium | reverse complement strand
CAAAAGGTTTAATTTTTTACATTCTGATATTATATTTTTTAAGTTTTTGTGATCAGAATCATCTTGCCAGAAAGCAAGGTTTATTTTAATTCCTATACAATGGTCGAAAACTGATTGTATATAATCTAAAGCAAAATCCATCTTTGATCCACCATACCCCTCAACCATCGCAAAAGTAGGGTCTAGCCCTGCAATTAATAAGCTTTGTTTCTTTTTACTTAACTCTTTAAAAATTTGTTTGAACTTACTTTCATCTTTCATATTTATACTATATTTTTTTTATTGATGTTAATTATTTATAATCTAACATTGAAAGTAGTGCCATTCGAGCATACAATCCATTTTCTGCTTGTTTGAAATACCAAGCTCTGCTATTTAAATCAACATCGTGAGTTATTTCATCTACTCTAGGGAGAGGATGAAGTATGATTGATTCTTTTTTCATTGTGTTTGCCAACTCACCAGTCATTATAAACTGTCCTTTAGCTTTTTCGTATTCATCGATGTTGTCAAATCTTTCCTCTTGTACTCTCGTCATATAACAAACATCAGCATTTTTAATTATATCTTTTAAGTCATCGGTCTCTGTATAGGAGATATCTTTTTCCTTTAAAAAAGTCTTCATCTCGTTTGAAATCTGTGAATTTTCAACTGACACAAATGTAAAGGTGTTGTTATAATGTGCAAGGATATACAAAAGTGAATTTATGGTTCTACCTCTAAGCAGATCTCCAACAAAAACTATATTTAAATTGTCTATTTTTTTAAATTTTTCATATATTGTATAAACATCTAGGAGACTTTGTGTTGGATGTTGAGTGGTTCCAGAGCCAGCATTTATAACAGGTATTTCTGCAACACTTAAAGCTTTTGTTGGATACAAATCGTCTTTACAACGAATAACCAATGCATCTGCATATTTGTTTACCATCCTCATTGTGTCCTCTATAGTCTCCTTTTTAACAAATGAAGAAAACATTGAAGCATTTTCAGTGGAAATTATATCGCCCCCAAGGCGAATAATAGCACTTTCAAAAGAAAACTTTGTTCGTGTAGATGGCTCATAAAACAAAAGGGCAACTATTTTGCCCTTTAAT
>JABABE010000125.1 GCA_014238395.1 Candidatus Kaiserbacteria bacterium | reverse complement strand
CCCTCGAAGGGGTTTAAAGCCCCTTACTCCCTTAGCAGGGGAGCGCTTTCGACCACTCAGCCACCTCTCCAATATTTATATTATAACAGTTATATGATTTGTTACAAAATTTATAATATATTTATCTAAGATCTATTCAGGTCTTTTGCTACATCATATACTATCTCCTTAATCATTTTTTTACTGAGATGAGTTAGTGTAATCAAGTGTGTGATATTTCCTTTTGGTGACAATTGCCATTTTTCAATTGTTTTTTGACTTGGTTTATCAAATATGACTATCATAGATGCTTTATTTCTCCAGGCATTTATTCCAACTTTTTTAAACTCCTCAATTGCATAGTCAGCAAGTGTTATTGAATCATTAACAATTTTTTTATACCCTTTCAAACCGACTGTCTTCAGTGCGTACCAAATGATAAGAGGTGTAAAAGCATTTCTTGATCCTGCGATTGTAGAGTCAACCAGCCCAACATACTCCACCGAAGATTCTATTTTTTGTTTATATTTTTTGTATGTTAAAACAATACTACAAGGTATCGGAGAACCAATGATTTTGTGTCCAGAAAAACATAAACTATCTATCCCACAAGAAAAGTCAAATTTAGGTGCACCATCAACAAAAGGAAAAATCATTCCGTGAAAAGCACAATCACAATGTATAAAATGTCGTGTGACACCAACCTCAGACAAAATTTTCTTTATTTTTTCTGGTGAATCAGATGCTCCAGTAACAGTGGTTCCTATATTTAACACAACAACAGCAGGTTTATCTTTGTGTTTTGTTAATTTTAATTTAAAATCATCATAATCTATCTCACCGTACTCATCCACATCCACCACCTCTTTGGAAAAAGATTCAATTCTTGCTGATTTTTGAATACTATAATGTGAATCCTTAGAATAAAAAAGAACACAATCTTTTCCCATAACTTCCCTTCCTACGTACATTGCAAAAGTATTACTCTCACTCCCTCCATTAGTTACATAACCCCAGCATTTATCTTGATTTGCATTGAAAAGTTCCTCAAATTCCTTAATCACCTCTCTTTCTATTTCATGTGTAGCTACTTTATATATACTTTCTTCAAATGGGTCTCCAACATTATTTATTGAGAATTCTAAAAACTTATATAACTCACTATAATCAAATAATCTGTTTATAGGAAATCCTACACTATTCTCATCATAACTTTTTAATTTTTTATATAAATTATCTAGCCTTTTTTTATCTTCTCTTTTTAGTTTACTCAACCACCTCATTTTCTTCTGCATTAAAAAAGTTTTTTATTTTTTCTAAAAAACTGTTTGCTGTGTCTATTTTTTCATTTACGTAGATGTATGTATCATTTATTTCGTTATAGGTTTGCTGTACTTCTTCATATGTTTGTTTTACTTCTTCATATGTTTGCTTAGTTTCATCTGTTGTTTTTACAAAATCATCAAGAAATCCGTTTGAATAGGCATAATAAAAACCAAATGTAATAGCTCCAAAAATTATTAATCCTATTATTTTCATATTATTCTATAATTTTAATTTCTTCTATTAAAACCTCAGAGACAGGAATGTCCCCTCCTTTTGTTTTAACCAAAGCTATGATATCTATAATATCTCTTCCTGATACAACATTTGCAAACACAGTGTGCTTTGTATTTAGGAAATTATTATCAGCAATATTTATAAAAAACTGACTTCCGTTTGTATTTGGACCAGAGTTTGCCATAGATAATGTGTATTTCAAATTATTATTTTCTGAATGGATTTCATCTTCAAACTGATACCCAGGACCCCCTGTTCCCCACAGATGTTCTTTGCTTAAATCTTTGGTTTGAGGATCTCCGCCTTGTATTACAAAACCATTAATTATTCTGTGAAATCTTATACCATCATAAAATCCTTCTTTGCTAAGTTTTATAAAATTTGAAACAGTTTTTGGTGCAAGTTTTGATAAGAATTCTATGGTAAACACACCATAGTTTGTTGTTATTTGTGCTTGTGGTGTCAAAGTAATTTCTGATTTGTTTGTGTTATTTGTATTCATAAAAAAAAAGGATAACCCAATTAAAATACCAACCAAAACAACTATAATTAATGGTATATACTTGTTCATATATAAAATATTATGCCACAAACAACTAAAAAAGTATATCTGCCAAATACACAATCTAATAAAAATTCTTTTTGTTATTGATTTTGTTTAAAATCTAATATTTAAGATTCCAAACTTATACTAAAGTAGTATATGTTATTATGTGAATATGAATAAAGCTTGGATTTTTGTAATAATCTCTGTTGTTATTATAATTGTGTCTTTTTTATGGTGGATTTTTTATCCAATATTTCGAGTTATTGAGGTTAATGATGAATTACCTATAGAAATAACTGCACCAAGTCAGAATAATCAAATACAAGATACTCGCTTCTCAAACTTAAAAACCTATGAAATAACAGAAACAACAAATTCTATTTATGAAAATATAAAAGAAAATAAAGAATACATTGATACACAAACCTCATCTAAAAAAGAGCCTGTTTCAGAAAAACGAAGTATTGAAACCGAAGCCAATACAGAACAAGTTAGTGCTTTTAAAGAAAGTGACACAACACCTGTTGTGGGTGTCGGTGGTCATGATGCATCCGGGTCTGTGAAAATAATCACACAGGGATCAAAACAATATATCAGATATGAAAATTTTTCAACAATAGATGGACCAGAGCTACGAGTATATTTAAGTCGTGACTTAGGTGCAAGAGATTATATCGACCTTGGTTTAAGAAAAGGTACCCGTGGAAACATAAACTACAGTGTACCTGAAAATGTAGATATAAATGATTATAAATATGTACTACACTGGTGCAGACCTTTTAGGGTTTTGTTTAACTATGCAGACATAGAAAAGATAAAAGAATTTTAATTCAAAAATTTATTTGTTTTAATTTGTTTTCTACATATTCTAATGTATCGATTCCAGATTGATATCTTATACTGATTCCACCTTTATTTTGAAAATTTTCACAATTTACATTATGATCATCAATTAAAACATTTGCTATTTCCTTATCTCCATCTTTTTTTATCGCCCAATTTTCTTTCTTATTTTCAAAAATAATTTCTTTTGGCGGCAAGTCTATTAAATGTTTTTTCACCCAAATAATTTTCTGTTTTTGAGTATGTTTTTCATCACCAGGTAGTGGTGTTGTTAATAATGTGTATCCATTCTTTGAATACTTGCTCACCATTTTTATTAAATTATCTGCATCATTGAATTTTTTAATATTTGAAAAAAAATCAGATCCGTACACATCATCAGTCACATGTTTTTTAAATTGTGGTTTATCCTTAGGATCTATTAATGTTTTCCAATTTGGAACACTGTATTGTCTAGACAAACACCCAAAAAAATCAGCAAGCACACCGTCCATATCTACATATATCTCTCTTTTACACATACTTATATTATATTCTAGGATCTGTGCATGGTGTTATAAAGTAATCTAAGTAAGTTCTTTTCCTTTTTGCCTGCCCTTTCGTTTGCTTTATAAAACCACTGCCTGATTCATTTGTATACAAGAAATTTTCTATACCATTTGCAATTGCTTTTGCATGCTTTACCTTAAAACCCTCATCTGTCAAAAGCACGGCTTCTTTTGGATTTGCTAAATATGCACTCTCCAGTAATAAAGAGGTAACACCTTTTGTATTTCTCAATATTCCAAAAAAATCATCTCCTTCTGATGTAAGTATATATTTAACTCCTGGTTTTTTACTACTCCACCAATTCCCTACACTGTCAAAATTTGAAAGAAGTGAAAAAACTTCTTTATATATTAACGAAGCAGCCCTTTGTCCTTCAGTTGATTCAAACTGATAGTATACATCTGTACCTGGTATTGGTGAATTTTTTTTATTTGGACCATCATTGTGATGCAACGATATAAGTAATTTCGGTGACAAAGCTTTAGCTACTTTTGCCCTCCACCAAATTCTTTGATTGTGATCATCTTTACGAAGTAATAAATTTGATATTTCCCTACTATCTAGTTCCTTTGACAATAGTTTTGCCAAGCTTAAGTTTAGATTTTTTTCTAAAATACCAGTATTAGATATTGTTCCGTGATTTCCGCCACCGTGCCCTGGGTCTATCAAAACATCTATGTCTGAAATAGCATTTACATTATTTATATTTATAACATCCTTATTTCCACAAGGAGTTACTACTTTATATGATTCATTTTTGGTTTTCCAGTCATAATCATAGTCATCAACATATAAAACTATTCCACCTTTTGTCTCAACAATGTTTGGTGTTTCTTTAAAAAAAATTAACCCTGTATCTTCTATTGTGTAGAATGGAAAAAATATAGGTAAAACAAAGGAAAAAAAACTAATAGACATTATTAATTTTTTTTATATTGTGAAAAATCTATTGGATATGAACCAATGTCTTTTACTATTACAGGCTCTTTTTTTAGTTGTTTGTGTAATTTTTTATGTTTTTTATCATCTATATGCCCAACTGAATCTATATAAAAAGTATATCCCCAGTCAGAGCCTTTTGTTGGACGAGCAACTAAAAAAGTCATATTAATATTTGCCTTTTTAAAACTTATCAATACATTTAAAAGTGCTCCTGTTTCATTTTTAGTTTCAAAATAATACGATGTTTTGTCATTTCCAGTTATTTGTGTTTTTTCCTCTCCTATAATTATAAATCGTGTTTTATTATCTGCTCTATCTGTGATATTTTCTGCAAGAAGTGTTAAATCACAAAATTCTGCCAATGTTTTGCTGGCTATTGCAACAGCTCCATCTGTATTTAGAGCCTTCTTTGCTGCTTCTGCATTACTTGTAGAAATCTCTTTGTCCACCCCTCTTAAATTCTTTTCTATCCAATTTTTGCATTGAGCAAGTGCTTGTGGGTGAGCAATGATTTTTTTGATATTTCCCATTTTAATATTTTTTGATCCGAGTAATGAATGCTCTATTTTTTCACAAAATTCTCCTTGAATGAACAAGCCAAAATCTCTAAGGCAGTCTATTGTCTCATTAACAGCACCTTCTACAGAATTTTCAATAGGAACCACACCATATTGCGAATTACCTGATGCAACCTTCTCAAATATTTCTTTTATTGTCGATACCAAGTTTTCTGAAGCGTGTTTTCCAAATATTTTTTTAGCTGCGATTTCAGACCATGTTCCTTTTGGTCCTAATGTTGCGATACTAATTTTTTCTTGAAATCTTCTTCCACTTGTTATTACTGAACGAAATAAATCCAGAATTTCACTTTCGTTTAATGGACCAGTGTTTTTGTCCATCAGTGATTTTAACACCTCTGATTCCCTTTCTGACCTATATGTTTTACCCCCGTGCATTTTCTTGTATTCCCCTACACCAATTGCAATATTTGCTCTTTGATTAAAAAGTTTTAATAGTTTGTTATCTATTTTATTGATTTCTTTTCTTAGTTTTTCTAAATCTGTTTCCATTTTAGATGATTATTTTCTATAAAATATAATACCATTTTATAAAGGATGATATAAATTATATATTTTTGTTTTTATATTTTTTTCTATAGACTTCATAACAAGCAAGCCCAATAAGAACACCAAAAAATATTCCTGCAACTATATCAGACACCCAATGCCATCTCAAGGAAATTCCAATAAGAATTACAAAGGTGTATAAAATACTTAAAAAAGTAATAAATTTATTTCTCCAGAATAGCAATATAAATAAAATACCAAGAGACACGGTAGATGCTGCGTGACCTGATGGAAAACCCCAATTTATCCCATTTTTCAAAAATTCAAAAGTAAAAGAATCAATAGCAAAATTATCTGTGTAACAAGAAAAATCCATATTTCCCTTATTACAAGTTGGTGATATACGAGCAGTGAAACTTTTATAAATAGAAACAAAAACAGTTGATACAATAACAGACAATGATAAAAAATATATTTTTATATTAATTTTGTTAATTAAAATCAAAACTATACAAATAAACAACAGAAAAAAAGGTAATACATGCCCTATTAAATAGGATAGGCCAGAATAAGTGACTAAAAAATGATTGTTTTCTATAAGATTGTATGTAAAATAATTAAAATACAAATCAAACCCACTGTATATAATCAAAAATACAACAAATAGTGTTAACACGTGGATTAGTAAAAATATTGGAGAAAATATTTTTGTAAAAATTTTTACTATATCGCAATAGCAATTTGAAACACACCTATTTATTTTCCTCATGTTCAGGCCATTTAGAAATCATAAGAAGTTTGTCATCTTTCATATATCCATCTGGAAGTTCTTTCCATATTATTTCTGTTATAAAAGGTGTAAATGGATGCAAAAGTTTCAATGATGTAGAAAGGATTGTGTATAATGTTTGTTTTCTTGAATCTTTTTCCTCTTGTTTTCCATTCCTGAAAATACTTTTACTATCTTCTAAAATTTTATCTGCGACTTCATGCCACACATAATGATACAGTCTTTCTGCAGCTAAATCCATTCTATATTTTTTAATATGGTTTGTTACAAAAGAGACTTCCTCATCTAAATTAGACAGTAATTCCTTGTCTTTTAATGATGAAACTTTTTTATTTTCAAAATTTTCTCCTTCGATATTTTCTAAAACAAAACGAGATATATTCCATATTTTGTTTGAAAATTTTTTGTATGCTCTGACTTTATCTTTAGTTAAAATAGTGTTCATACCTGGTGGTGTCGCTACAACAAAAGACATTCTGGTTGCATCTGTCCCAAATTCATCAGCTAAATCTAATGGTGACAAGCCATTTCCTTTTGATTTGCTCATTTTTACACCTTTTGCATCTTGTGTCATACCATGCAAGTAAATATCCTTAAAAGGCGCTTCTTTTTTCAAATATAGTCCAAAAATAATCATCCTTGGAATCCATTTAAAGATTAGGTCAGCACCTGTTTCCATAACTTGTGTCGGATAGAATTCCATATCTTTACTGTCTGGATACCCAAGTGTTACAAGTGGCCAGTGCCCAGAAGAAAACCAAGTGTCAAATGTATCTGTGTCTTGTACCCACCCATCTTTTTGTATCTCTTTGCTAATTTTTATTTCTTCTTTGTCTGTATCTTTATTTTTAAACCAAGCTGGTATCTGTATTCCCCATATTATTTGTCGTGATATATTCCAGTCTATCGGATTAGACATCCAATGTCTAAAAATTTTTTCGTGTGTTTTTGTTAAAATTTTATATTCTTTATTATCTAAAGAGTCTAGTGTTCTTTTTGACAATTTGTCCATCTTTACAAACCACTGAGATTTTATTTGTGGTTCTATAACAATATTTGTGCGATCACAAACACGAACCGCATGTTCATAGTTTTCATCTATTCTTTCAAGTAATCCTTTTGTTTTTAATTTTTCCACTATTTTTTCTCGTGCTACACTGATCTTTAGACCAGCAAATTCACCTGCAACAGGTAAAAGCTTTCCATCCCAATCTATAATTTGCTCAACCGGTAAATCGTATTTGCAAGCAAGTTCAAAGTCAACTTGAGAATGCCACGGTGTTATTGTCATAGCCCCTGAACCCATTTCCATATCAGCAGTCTCATCTTTTAATAAAGTTGCCTCAATTGGACCATTTATCCACTCTACAGTAAATTTTTGTTTATGTTTGTATTGCTTGTATCTCTTATCGTCTGGGTGAACAATGATATATTTATCTGCAAATTTTGTCTCTGGCCTTGCAGTACCTATTGTGAATGGTCCATATTTGAAGTAATAAAATTTCCCTTTCTCATCTTTAAACTTTGTTTCAATATCTGAAAGAGATGTTTGAAATTTTGGGTTCCAATGGATACATTTTTTACCTCTATATATAAACCCATCATTATACATTTTTATAAATGTATCACATGAAGTAGATATAACATCTTTATCTAGAGTAAATTTGTTTCTTGACCAATCACAAGAAATTCCCAATTTTTTTATGTCGTTCTCCATAACATGTTTGTGCGACATAACAAAATCAAATATTTCTTTATACAAATCTTTATCTTTCATGCCAAACCTTGATCGTCCTTGTTTTTTTAGTTCTTTTTCATATTCACCTTGAGTTTCAAAGCCAGCATGATCAGATCCCGGTACTAAGAGTGTTTTATATCCCATCATTCTATGAAATCTTATTAGAATATCTTTCAAAGTAAAATCTGTACCATGCCCAGAGTGAAGCCTGCCGTTTGCATTTGGTGGTGGCATAACAATACAATAATTTGTTTTTCCATTTAAATTATCTGGATTAAAGTATCCAGATTTTTCCCATTCATCATAAATAAGGCTTTCTTGAGATGCTTCGTATGGTTTTAAAAATTTTTTATGCATATGTAAAATATATTAATATTTTAATAACAAAAACAACTATAATTATTTTTTAAAGACTTTTGTATCTTCAAAATAGGTTTCATCTGAAGTTGAGCGAAATATATTTACAACCCTTTCAACAAAAATAAGGATAAGGATGAATGATATGATAGTAAAAATCCATACATACTTATTGGTACTTATTAAAAATCCATGATATATAAGAACTGAAAGCAGTCCTACAGCAACACCACAAAAAAATATGATGACAACACTTAGTATTTTTATTGATTTCTTGTTTTCATATAGACAAGCATTCGTGACTGTTAAATTATCAATATTAGTTGTTATTTCCTTATTGTCTTCCATATTATTAATATAACACTATAATATATCATTTACTTCCTTTTCTAGTCTATTTTTTGTGATTGTGGAAGAACCGAGCACAGCAATAGCAAAATTCTCTTTTTTAAAAATTTTTTTTGCACAGTTTTGCACTTGCTTTGATGTTACTTTTTTGATTGCATCTGTTGATTCTTTAAAAGAAAGGGTTTTTCCTGAAACTATATATTTTTCAAAACATCTTTGCAAAAGAGATAAACTGCTTTCTAACCCAAAACTTTCACTACTTAACAGTTGGGTTTTTGCTTTTTCCAACTCATCCTTTTCTACTAAAATGTCTTTCATTTTTTTTAACTCTATCAAGATAGCTGCATAAATCTCTTTTGTTCTTTTAGAATTAATGCACGTTATTATATAAAAATCACAATAAGTCAAGTTGTCAGAAAATAATGTCTGTATATAATAACACCCTCCCATTTCTTCTCTGATTTTTGCAAACAATCTAGAAGAAAAACTGCATCCTCCTAAAACAGCATCCAATACATCTAGTTCTGATTTGTTTTTTGATAGTTCTTTTGGAACCCTGAACCCAAGCCCAAGTGTAGTATTCTCTATTTTTGTTTTTTTGATTACTGATCTATATTTATTTATATCTTTTATTATAGGATCTGAAGTTTTTTTGTTATTTTTTATACATCCAAAAATTTTATTAACATCAGAGAAAACCTTTTGTGGTTTTAAGT
>JABABE010000124.1 GCA_014238395.1 Candidatus Kaiserbacteria bacterium | reverse complement strand
ATTTCCAAAGGAAAAAAATTTTGCAAGAGTCTTCGGAGCAGCTATACCTAGGTCAGCATCAAAGACAGCTGTATCTTTTGAAATAGCAAAACAGTTTGCATTTAAATTAAAAGAGTTTTATAAATACGACACTTTTAATATTCCAACTGCACTAAAAAATTTCAAAATTGATCCAGATGCACCATCAAGGTGGAAGGTTTTCTTTGATTCTGCATTTGTTGCATCAAATTGGTATGATGTAAATAACAGTAGGTCCACTGACTTGTTTAAGCAATATGTAAGAGGTATAATCAACGGTCAATACAGCACCAGAAGAGCTGTTTCTGAACTAAACAGTTCGCTACAAAATATTTCAAGGTAAATTTTGTAATAGTATGGTATAATATATATCATAAAAGTAATATGACAGACTTCATCATCGAATTATATCTAAGTTTTACAAATTTTTTTGACACATCGGTTTTTGCAGAGTCCGCCGGTCTTTTTAACCCACTTGCTGAATCAGGCTCTAATACTTTACTTGGATTTGCTAAAAAAATACTTTCTGGTTTGCAACCTATTTTCCTTATTGCTATTACAGTTGTTTTTGCATTTACGGGGTTCAAACTTATATCTGCAAAGCAAAAAGAAAGTCCAGAAGCTATATCAACAGCAAAAACATCTATGCTTTTTGTATTAATAGGAGCTTTTATCATCTTATCTGCACCATCTATAATAGGTTTTATAGAAGGTATTTTGCAGTCTATTGGTATTGCAACCCCTACTGATTCAATATAATTAATAGATACTTAAAATATGTATAAAAAAATAATAACAACATCGGGCATATTAACAACTATTATGTTTTTAACACCTGGTTTGGTTCAAGCAAAATTACCTTTTGCTGATTTTCCTGGATTAGTAAAATATATAATTGGCATTATAACCCCAATTTCTGCTATTATTGTTTTGATAATCATTTTGTTATTTTTTTGGAATGTCTTTAAAATAGGGCAAGAAACTGGTCCAGAGGGCACAAAACAAGCAAAAACTAAAATAATAGCAGGTTTGGCTACATTATTTATTCTAATATCAATATGGGGTTTGACAGCAGCGGTGATAAAGTTTTTAGGGTAGTAAAAATAGTTTTTACACACTACTGTTGCATTTTTATAAAATAAAAGGTATAATATATCTATTATTAAAGTTAATTAAGAAGTATGATTTATATTATAAAAACATTTACTGCAATTACAGCTACTTTTTTGTGGGCCCTATTTGCACACAGTGCGTTTGCGCAACTTGAAGGGATTAATGACTCTATATCAACCATAGGAACTGGTGT
>JABABE010000123.1 GCA_014238395.1 Candidatus Kaiserbacteria bacterium | reverse complement strand
TTATTCTAAACAATTCCAATGTGTTGGTGCATCAGATGTTCCAAACATAATCGCATATCACGGCGGAGGATCAGATAAATTTAAAACTGTTGCTGTTTTTCCTAAAAAAACAAAAAAGCTTGTACAAATCAGGTGGTCTGCTATAAAAGAATATTTTTCTGCTGACCAAGCGAGATTTAGAGTTAATGGCATTTTGAGTGTTAAAAACAGTGATGTAGATAGCAAAAGATTTGTTTCTGCTCAACTTAGCCCAGAAAAGACAAAAGAGATTTGCGACGAACAAACTGCTATACTTGAACAAGATTTGTTTGGAAATGCTACAAAAGCAAAAAAGGTAATCAAAAGCACAGAACTTTCAAAAAAAGAATATCTAGAATTACTAAACGGTGGTCACTTACACAACACAAAAGTAATAGACAAATCAAAGAAAAAGAGCAGTGGATCTACATCCAATTGGTTTAAAAACTTAATTCACTTCCTTTTTGGTGAATAGTCTTTGATTTGTGTTATCAAGTCTTAAAATAACAAAAAACAAATCCCTTATAGGGATTTGTTTTTTGTCAGTGTTTTTATACACATTGCTCTTTGCTTATTTTAATCACTTCTTAGATTCAAACATATATGTACTAGCTACTGTAGTATCAATAGGAGTATCCTACTGCTTTGTTTTGTGTATTAAAAACTTACTTATTGAAAAAATATCGATTAAATCATTGTTAAAAACAATGATATTTTTGTTTATTTTTTTGGGTATCTATATATTTGCTTTGTATCTATTACCAAGTGAATATATATCACAAACAGATTTTTTCTTAAAAAACCACGGATGGCCTTTGTTTGGGATAAAAACCTTGTTTGGGCAAATATTTATAAATAATATTTTTGTTCTGCTTTCAAGTTTTATATTAAGTCTGATATCACCACTGTTTGTTGTGTTTGTATTACTCTTGAACGCAACAAACATATATGTGTTTGCTTACGGAGAGGGGATAGTGACCGCAATCACTTTGTTACCACATTCTTTTTTAGAGTTAACAAGTTTTTTTCTCGCATCCGTGTCAGGAATTTATTTAGTTTTTAATCTTAAAAATATTAATAAAAATACTTTTTTCAAGATTACACGCACAACCATATTACTTTTAATACTATCAGTTTTTACTCTGTATATATCAGCAATAGTGGAAGTCTATATAGCAACACACTACTTTTTTTAGGATACAAGTATAATAATAGTAATGAGTTTACTGAATTATTGTTTATCTAAAATCCTAAGATCTGTAAGTAAATTATTTATATGGAAAAATAATTCAAAAGTTGTTTTTGTTTGTGGCAATGTTGGTAAAACCTCACTTGTATCCATTTTACACGCAGTGTTGAACAAAAATCTCAAAAAAGATTATACAGTACGGAGAAGTCGCAAAAATTATAATACAGAGATAGGGATGCCAATATCTATACTGGGCATTCCACATTGTGGAAAAAATATATTTGCATGGATTTTTTATATTTTTATGAGTTTGATTAAAATTTTGTTTACAAAAGAAAAAAAATCATTACTTATCTTGGAAGCCGGTATACGCATACCAGGCGATATGGATTTTTTAGGTAAATTAGCAACACCAGATTTTGTATTGTTTACGGCATTACCTGATGTTCCTGTGCATGTGGAAAATTTTAAATCAAAAGAAGATTTATATAAAGAAAAATTAAAAATTATAAATTATATAAAACCAAACGGCCATTTTATTTTTTTAAACAACCCAAACACACTCAACGAAATCAACAGAAATAAAAGAAAAGATATACATTACTTTTCTTGTGGTAAAGATAATGCAGATTTAACATATAAAAATACAAAACTGGCTCTTAATAGAGACCATACTGCAGTTACAGAAGCGACCTTTGAATATAATAAAACCCAAACAAAACATTCAATAAATTTATTAGGAGCCCATTTTCCAGAGTTAATGTCATTGACACTTGC
>JABABE010000122.1 GCA_014238395.1 Candidatus Kaiserbacteria bacterium | reverse complement strand
TTTACAAAATGCTGCGTCTATTTCAGGGCTATTGATTACCACAGAAGCTGTAGTGAGCGAAAAACCAGAACCTAAAGAAGCTGCTCCTGCAATGCCTCCTGGAGGCGGTATGGGAGGAATGGGTGGTATGGGAGGAATGGGCGGTATGATGTAGTAAGTGAGACCTTTGAATTAGCGTTTATACAACACTCATTCAAAAGTCACTGTATCTCCATCCTAACAACAAAGACCCTTGCCTTTTGGCGAGGGTTTTTTTATGAAAAATTTTATATTTCTATTAACCATTATTTTTATAACGTTTAAAATAAACTATTATCTATTCAAATGAAAAAAATAAATGGAATTCAGTGAATTTGTCTTTTTTATTGTTATTTTTGGGCATTTGACAATAATTTTTTTAAGACTTCTTCAATTTTATCAGTGGTAATCATATCATTTTGGTTTTTTTTTAATAGACTTTCTATTTTTTCAATCAATTTTTCAGTAGGTGTAGTGCTGTCTTGTTTTTTATAGTTTCTGAGTGGATGCTGGTGAATTTCATCTAATATTTTTTTTACATAATCTTGATAATCCTTAGATACTGGGTCATTATTTTTTAACTCACGAGAAAATGCTATAATTGATTTTGATAAAGCTGTTTTGTAAGCATAATCTGTTGCAATATTTTTTTGTTTAGTATATTGACTAGCACAGAAAACTGAAGCTGTTGAAAAAATAGGTATAAGTAATATTCTACCTATAACGGTAGCAGTATCTTCACCAAAATCTAAAGCCAACCAAATGCCTATTCCAATTGCAGCTAAAATAAAAATTAATGTGCCATAATTCCATATTCTTGGACCTATAAATAGTCTTAATACTTTTTCCCAAAAAGTATTTCCCTTAAGCATATCTTTTCCTGTTAATTCATTATAGTGTGCTTGAAAAGCTGCACTAATGCCATAGGCTTCTCCCGCTGTCATAGCACTTTCTGCATTTTTAGTAATATGTTCAATTTTTTGTGATTGTTTTTCAAAACATAGATCATACTCTTTCTCTTTACTTTTAAAAAAATCATCATATCTTTTAATAATATTATTTTTTTCAGTCTCAAAATTATTAATATTAGTAGATAATTCGTCTTTTTTTTTCATTAGTGCTAGGAATTGATTGTCTAAATCAGTGAGGTTTTCTTGAGAAAGAACAGGAAAAAAACGAGTGAGTGATTTTATTTGCTCTAAATGATTGTATAGGTTATCTGGTATTTGTATATTACTGCTAATAGAGCTTAAAATATTTTGAATATTGTTTCTCTCTTGAAAATTAAATTTTCTAAAAAAATTTTCAGGTTTTTCAGCTAATATCTTTAGATTTTGTATTGCCAAATCTAGTTCACTTAGTAATTCTTCATAAGTATATTGTTCATTTCCAAATTTTTGGTTAGCAGATGATTGTATATTGGTATTTTTTCTTTTTTCTGCAATTTGAGTAAGAGTGTTATTAATATTATTAATTTGTGTTAAATTCATAGTAGTTTTTTATTTTTAGATTTAAAATTTATATTTTATGATTTACTAAAAGATTTTTTAAAAAGCAATTTATTTCTTCTCCAGAAAATCTTTGATTTTGGAGGGGACAAATTCTTTAGCAAAACAAACAATTAGCTCTTTTTCAAAGAGGTGAGCAAAGTAATCTAAGAGTTTTTTTTTAGAACATATAACTAAAAAAAAATAATTTTCAGGTAAGTGCGTTTGTTTTTTTTTCATGTTGGCTATTTGATTCTTGGGATACCTTAACCATTCAAAATAATGGGTCTGTCCGTTTTTTTGGATAGAAAAATCTGGTAACAGATAAAGGTTATCGGGCAATGAAAAAATATCCGAGCTCAGGGAGGCTTTAGCTATACTTTTATCTGTGCTCTTTGA
>JABABE010000121.1 GCA_014238395.1 Candidatus Kaiserbacteria bacterium | reverse complement strand
TGCGAAAACTCTAGAGTTTGATCAAAGAGCCTTTGGATGTGAACTGTAATTTTTAAACGAAGGAAAATATTACGGAGAATTAAAAACAGGCGATTGCATTCTAGCCTTTGCTAATCACAAGCTAGGCGAAATGAACCTGCAAGGAAAATACATAAAAAGTGATATTAAGGAAAATCCTTTAGGTTTTGAATTAGGTTTTACCGTAGAAACTGTAGAAACTGCCTACAACAAAGCTTTGGACGAAGGAGCAGTTGCTGTTAGCCCTCCCACAAAAAAACCTTGGGGACAGACTGTAGCCTATATTAGATCTATAGAAGGCACTCTCATTGCTTTTGGTGACCCCGTGCATTGAATAAACCAAAAAATAAAAATATTATGCCAGAAAGAATTTATAAAGAAAAATCTTTTGGAGAAATTTTTAGTATCCAAAATATTCAATATGAAATTCCTTTTTTCCAAAGGGGTTATGTTTGGGGAAAAGATAAATGGGACGAATTATTTTATGAAGTTATTTTAGAAAATATATATGGTATAAATCCTAACCTTCATAAGAGAGAGCGTATTTTAGAAATTGCTGATATAGATGAAAAAGACCTAAAAAATCCAAATTACTATTTTGGAACTATCTACTTAAAACAAAAAAACTCTAAAAATACACAGAGCCCTGGATCTTCTACCAAATATTTAATCATTGATGGACAGCAGCGTTTAATGACAATCTATTTATTTTCAGTCAAACTTTTTTATGATTTAAGAAGCCAAGATGAATGCAGAAATGAAATTTTAGAATATCAAGATAAATTATTTAATGAAAATAGAGAAGAGGCTAAAATATATACTTTAAAAAGTGATGAAAAAGATTTGTTAGCAATTATAACTCAAAATAATAATTTTAATCCAAATGTTACAAGTAATATATCTGGGTTTAGTAGATGGTACGATAGGACAGTCAGAAATATTAAGTTTAGAAGTAAATATAATCTATTTTTAACATTGTTCAAATTTTTAAAGGTAACACAGGTAACGCTGTCTAAAGATGATGATGAAATGCTTATTTTTGAAAATCTGAATGATAAAGGTACTCCACTTAGAGGAGATGAATTACTTTGCAATTATATTTTTCAGCCACTTATAAAAACTAAACCAGATAAAGAGATTGAAGAGATACATAGAAATTTATGGCTCACAACTTATGAAAAGATTCAGCAAATGAAAATTCAAACTAGAGGTAGACAAATCTCTACAGGTGAAGGGTATTTATTTTTCTTAAGAACTTGGTTTTCTATTGGAAAAAACAAAATGGTTGGCAGAGATAAAGACATTTATTATTCTTTTAAAAGAGATAATCCGTATACAAAGGATGATATTGCAAATAAGATGATAAAAAAATTAGAAGAAATTAAAGAACATGTTGTTTTTTTTCAAAAAGCAATTTTTCCAAGAGAATATAAAATAAAAAATGAAAATCCTAATTCTGATAAATTAAACGATATTTTAGAAAAAATAGATAATTTAAAAATATATACGGGTTTAACTTTTTTAATTCCTCTTCTGCAAAAATTAGAAAAAGAATCAAATTTTCTTGATGAGTTAATAAGAATATTGAAAATAATTTATGTATTTTTAATTAGAAGAAATGTTTTAAACAAACCTACATATAGATATAATATTATTTTTCCTAATTTCTGGGATAGAATTAAAGATAGTTCTGATAAAATAGAAAAAATTAAACAAATACTGAAAGAAGAAAAATTATTTGTATCTGATGAAGAGTTACAAGATAGTTTATCTTCTAGTAGATTTTATGAACACCCATTAGAAAAATTACTATTGAGAGAAATAGATAAATATTTCTGTAAAAAATCTTTGTGTGGAGAATATCCAGATTATTCTTCTATCAACACTACAGAGCATATTTTGCCTCAAAATTTTGAAGTAAAGTGGAAAGATTATTTAGCTGAGGAATACACGCAAAATCCCCAATACACTGAAATAATCAATAATAGAATACATACTATTGGTAATTTAATGTTGATGGGAGGTTTAAGAAATACAAGTCGACAAAATAATGTTTTTCTAAAAAAATTAGAGGGTTATGAAAAAAATACTGGTCTTTCAAAAGATTTGCTAGATAATTACTATTCTAAAAAATGGAATGTAGAAACTATTGAGGAAAGATCAAAAAAATTAGCTATAATTGTAGCCGAAATATTTAGCTGGGATGTTGAATAATAGTATTGTTAAAAATTAGATATGGAATTTGAACCAGTAATAGGACTAGAAATACACGCACAACTAGCGACAAAGAGTAAACTTTTCTGTCGTTGT
>JABABE010000120.1 GCA_014238395.1 Candidatus Kaiserbacteria bacterium | reverse complement strand
GCTAGCGGAAGAATTTCTAAAATAATAACTTACATTCAGTCCTCCATTAGAAATATATTTTATGCCAGCTTCCGAATAGGTACCAGTACCGCTTTCTGATAAAGAAACTGTCTCCACAAAAACACTAACAACTCCAACTCCCAAAAAAATATCCCACCCCCCTTTTTTTTGCCCCAATAAATGCAACCTCCCTCCAAAAGAAAGTTCATCATTTTTTATATTTTCCGTTACTATTCGGTCTACTATTTGGGTTACGCCTTGGGTTACGTCTTGGGTTACGTCTCGGTTGCTGTATACAGGTCTTGTTCCAGTGACAGTACTATAAGTGTCTGTATATTCCCATATTAAGCAATCTGTTCCCTCGCTGCCTCCTGAAAGAGTTGTATGCAAATAACATTGAGTATTACGAGTATTACTAGATGAAGGAAGACTAGATGCAGGCAAATGATCTCCATAATCAAAACAATAATAATGTGAGATAATAGGTACATAAAAATCTTCTTCATCACAACGAGTAGAAATTTCTGAACTCTCTAAAGCATATTCTCGAGCGGTTGCAAAACCATAACAATCATCTCGAGAACTGAGAGAACCATCGCTATCCCAATCCCTAAAAAACGCACAAAAAGATCCATAATATCTGCTTGAATCTTCATCTCCCGGGTCACCGGCATCACCTACATAAGTTGGTCTAGGATCCATTTCTCTTTGACTGGAGGTAGTACTACCAGAAACATAAGTTTCAGTATAAGTTTCAGCAACAGTTTGAGTAAAAGAGATTTGTCCTTCAGACAACAAATAACCAGCAGTCAAACTAAACCTAGAACTGACAGGAATCGTGAATAAAAATCCTTTTGTGGTAAGACCTGAATCACTCACACCACTTATTTCTTTATTACCATTAAAAAAATTTATAGTAAAACCAGGAGTTTCTGGAGTATTCTTTCCAAACAGAACCTCTTCAGCCTCACTAAAATCTGGGTTATTCTGAGATTCAGATGCATCATCTCCTGTATTGAGTTTTATATTACAAATTTCCTTTGCCTGATTAATGGAATCCTCAGTATTAGCTCCTTCCGACTTTGCCTTAAGTCTTTCAACCTCAAAACAATCATCAAAATCATCCTGTGCATAAATATTAGATAGTATAAATAAACAACTGACACAAACAAACAGTATTATTTTTTTCATAACAAAATCATAAAAATCGTAGTTTAAATTAGGTAATAAGCTAGAGGCTCATTGCACAATCAACCACTGGTTAAAAAATAAGGTCTCAATACTTTGCATAAAACTACCAAACCGAGACCTGTGACACTAAGTAACGTTGATTCTAATAGTAAAATAATCTCTTGTCAACTAATTTTCTGTCTGTTTTAACAAAATAGATACTTTAGGCTTATAAAATAAGGAAATTAATACCATTTTATTTTTTCAATTCTAATAGAAATACGCAAAAATTAGATGATTTTTAAAAAATTTTT
>JABABE010000119.1 GCA_014238395.1 Candidatus Kaiserbacteria bacterium | reverse complement strand
TGTAGATGATGGAATATTAGTTACAAACACACAATTTACAACAAACGCAATTGAATATGCAGATTGTATTGGAATGAAATTATTATCATGGAGCACACCTAATGGTGAGGGGTTGTTTGATTTGATAAAAAAAGTTGATGCTCACCCAATTACATGCTTACCATCTGTCAGTCGTGCTGATATAGAAAGATTTTATCACAAAAATATTGTTGTTTGTGCTGATTTACTTAAATATAAGAAAGATAAAAAAGAGTTAGGTGTTTCACCCGCAAAAGCAAAGCGTTTATTACAAGAGGCTGAGTTAATTTGTAGTTCGTAGATATGAAAACAAATGAAATAAGAAAAAAATTTTTAGAGCTTCAAGAAAAAAATGGACACAAAATTATTTCATCTGCAAAGATAACCCCTGAGGATGACCCTACCACTTTGTTTGTGGGTTCTGGTATGCAACCACTTATTCGATATTTGTTTGGAGAACCACACCCGTGTGGCAATAAAATAGCTAATTCACAAAAGAGTTTTAGGTCAGGGGATATTGAAGAGATCGGTGACAATAGGCACACGACTTTTTTTGAAATGCTTGGAAACTGGTCTTTTGGAGATTATTTTAAAAAAGATCAAATAAAATTTTTTTTTACTTTTTTAATAGATAAAGAAATAGGACTAAACCTTGATGCTGAAAAATTATATGTTACTGTCTTTTCTGGTTCAGAAGAGTACAATATACCAAAAGATACTGAAAGTGTTGATATATGGAAGGAATGTTTTTCGTCTGTAGGAGTTTCTTGTGGTGTTGGTAATATTATCACTGAGAAAAATGGCGACAGTATTGGAATGAAAGACGGAGAACGAATTTTTTATTACAACGATAAAAAAAATTGGTGGAGCCGCTGTGGAGAAATAAAAAATATGCCATTAGGCGAATTAGGTGGTCCAGATTCTGAAGTTTTTTATGATTTTGGAAAAGAACACACTTCAAAAAAATTTTTAAATTTAAAACCTCACCCAAACACAGAATCCGGAAGATTTCTTGAGATTGGTAATTCTGTTTTTATGGAGTATGTAAAAGATGACGGTATTTTTAAAAGATTAAAAAATAAAAATGTAGATTTTGGCGGTGGACTAGAACGACTTGCCATGGTGTCACAAAAACAAAACGATATTTTTTTAATTGATGTTTTTTCTAACGCAATAAATATTTTGGGTGGCAAAGATGAATACAAAAAAAATACAAAATCATTCAGAATAATTTTAGATCACTTGCGAGCATCTATTTTTATTATTTCAGATGGAGTGACCACATCAAACACAGACAAAGGGTATGTACTGAGAAGACTTTTAAGAAGAGTGATTTATCACTTACACTACGTTTTAGATAAGATTTCTGTATTACACAACTTAATAAACACTATTATATCTGAATACGAAGGAACTTATTCTAATCTAGATGGAAAAAAAATATTTTTTGTGATAAATGAAGAATTGGATAAATTCTTAAAAGCTATAGAAAAAGGAACTGTTAAATTTGAAAAAATTTACAAACAAAATGGAGATATAACACCGCAAGATGCGTTTGAACTCTTTACTACATTTGGTTTTCCACTAGATGTAACACAAGATTTGTCAGACAAAAAAAATATTAAAATTGATCAAAATAAATTTGATGCGCTAATGAAAAGCCACAAAGAAATTTCAAAAAAGGGTGCTGACAAAAAATTCAACAGTGGGTTGTCAGATAATACAAAAGAAGTTGTACGCTATCACACCACTACACATCTACTTCATCAAGCATTAAAAGATGTGCTTGGCGATGATGTAACACAAAAAGGAAGTAATATCACTAAAGATAGATTAAGGTTCGATTTTTCTTTTGATAGAAAATTAAAAAAAGAAGAGATAGAAAAAATTGAAGATTTAGTAAATAAAAAAATAAAAGAAAATCTGGATGTGAATTGTGCTAGTCTGCCAATAGAAGAAGCTAAAAAAACTGGTGCGCTGCACAATTTTGATGATAGGTATCCTGACAACGTAACTATATATTCTATAGGTGATTACAGTAGTGAATTTTGCGCTGGACCGCATATTCAAAATACAAAAGAGCTAGGTGCATTTAAAATCAAAAAAGAAGAATCAGTTTCTTCAGGAGTTAGGAGAATAAAAGCAATACTTGTTTAAATTACATGCTATAATTTTTTTATGAATAAAGAAGATGGAAATTCACAAAGAAGAAAACTCTACTCAATAAATAAAAAACAATCTAAGGAAAAAAACAATGATAGTGACTTTGATACCAGAAGCAAGGTTTTAAATAGAAGATATAAAAAAGTAATAAGACATAAAAAAGACAGAGAAATACACGAAAGAAGATACAATCATACAAGAGATGAACCAATTGTTAAAAATCATAAAAAACGAATAAATGAGGATAGAATAAATAATCACAGAAAAAACGATGGACGACATGGATTTGCAAATGACAAAAATACTGTTCATAAAGGAGTAGCCCATCACAGGATTGACAGACTCAGGAGCCAAAAACCAAAGTTTGTATCAAGAAAAACAAAACACAAGAGAATTGTTTTTAGAAGGTTGTTTTTACTGACAACATCTTTTGTATTACTTATAATTTTTTTATTAAGCACTGTGTTTACAAAAACATCGGTAGTAGTTCAGCCTGAGAGACTGCCTTTTTCAATATCTGGAACATTCACAGCTATAAGAAGTCCGCTTGTTGGTGAAGATATTTCTTATACATTAAAAGGACCAATCACAACAGAGGTGAATGAGACAATAGAAGCTAAAAAACAAACACGTCAAATTACAAAAGCTCAAGGTAAGGTTATTTTATACAATACCCACCAAAAAGGTGAGCCACTTGATTTAATAAACAGGACAAGATTGGTTTTTGAAAGTGAAGTTGAGGAATTTGATTCAAGTGGGAAAGGTGATTGTAAGTTAGTAAGATGTTGGAGACTAAAAGGACCAGAAACAATCCCAGGAGGAAAACAAAAAGGTGGGGAGTTTATCCCTGGATCAAAAGAGGTGACTATCGTTGCAGATAGATCTGGAAAAAATTACAACATAGAAGAGATAGGTTCAAGATTTATAATACCTGGATTGCAAGGTAACAAGTCATTTTCAGATTCATTCGCAGAATCATTAACTGTGATTGTCGGTGGGTTCGAAGGTATAAAATATGTAGCTGAAGATGATGTGTATGAAGAAGCTACAAAAAAATTAGAATCACAAATCCAATCAAATTTAACTGAGAAACTGTACACTTCAATTGAAAAATTAAAAAATCACCCAGAAATTGTTTTCGAAGATGGTCTGTTTATAGAGAATCAAAAGGTCATAGAAAAACAAGGAAATGAAGAAATAACTTTATCACAAAAAGGTCTCTTGAGAGCAGTATCATTCCGAGAATTGTTATTAGCAGAATTGATCTATTCAAGTATAGATGGTCCTTATGAAGAAATGTACCCAATAAATATAGAAGATTCAAACTTAGAATTTGAAATTGTCGATAAAAAATTTATTGATGAGGACGATACCAACGGCGAGTTTGATTTTACTCTTTCTGGTAATGGGGTGTTGGTATGGGATGTGGACGAATTGACATTGTTTAGAGACATAAAGAATAAAGACAAAAAAGAAGTGAGTAGTATAATATCTATACAATATCCTTGGATTAAAAGTTACGAATTAAAGATTTTCCCATTTTGGAACAAAAAAGTCTCACAAAATAAAAACAGTTTTGAGTTGGAAAAGGAGTAGTTGACAAATAATACTCCATTATATAAAATAAGGTATTATTGATTGATTCTACAGGATTGTCTAAAATTCAATATAGATTTTTATTTCAATGAGTCAACAAAAGCTACAACAAAAAATATTTGGTAACCCTAAAACTGATTTACTTCAACTTGATAGTTCGTTAGATTTTCAAAAGAAATCTTATAATATTTTTTTAAACAATGAATTTAAAGAAATTTTTAAGTCAATATTTCCAATTTCAGATTATCAAAATTCTAAATTTAATTTGGAATTTGTTTCTCTTGAAATCAAAGAAGAAAAATATTCTTTATCAGAGTCTATATCCAGAATGGAAAACTATGCTGCTACTTTTTTTGTAACACTCAAATTCACTAACATTACGACAGGACAAAAGTCTGTAGATGAAATTAATTTTGGTGAAATTCCAATAATGACACCAAATCACACATTTGTAATAAATGGTAGAGAGAGAACTGTTATATCTCAAATTGTTAAATCACATGGTTTCTTTTTTAATTCAAAGTCATTACAAGGAATTAATTTTTTTGGCGTTAAGGCGATACCACTGAGTGGTAGAAGACTAGAAATTGAAACTGCAATTGGGAAAAAGATGTATGCGAAAATCGATAATAAAAGAAAATTCCCTATAACACAACTGATACGGTTTTTGTTTGGTGAATCAAAAACACAAATATTAAGACATTTCAATGAAAAGGAACAAGAATACATAGAAAACACACTTTTAATAGATCTTGTAGACGATTCAGATGACTTGTATTTGAGTATGTATAGAAACATAATGGGGAGTGATGCTATAAGCGCAGAAGCAGCTAAAAATTATACAAAAACATTTTTTTCCAAAAAATATTTTGATATGGGAGATGTGGGTATTTCTCGATTACAAAACAGGCTATCTAAAGAAAATAAAAAAATAACTAAATATAATTTAGTTTTTGATGCTGTAATTTTGGTTGATTTAATTAAAGAAATAGTAAGACTTAATTCCACTCCTGGTTCTATCGTAGATGACATAGATCATATGTCTTCAAAAAGAGTTCGTCTAGTTGGTGAATTAGTAAGAAATGAGGTTTCAGCAGGTTTGTTGAGGATGAAGAAAAATATTCAAGACAGAATGAATAGATCTGATGTAAAGAAAACAACAAAATCAATACAAATTATTAACCCTAGAATACTAGAAGCAAGTGTTCAAAGTTTCTTTAAAAGCAATTCATTGTCGCAGTTTCTTAGACAAACAAACATATTAGAAGAACATGAGCATATGAGAAGAATATCTGTTACAGGTAAAGGTGGATTAAACAAAGAAAGAGCAAGTTTTGAAGTGAGAGATGTTCACCCTTCACAATATGGAAGAATTTGTCCAGTGCATACTCCAGATTCAGCTAGTATAGGACTAACTTTACATTTAGCATCATATGGACAAATAGATGATACTGGTATATTAAAAACTCCATATGCGAAAGTTAAAAATTGTAAAATAACCAACGAAATCGAATACTTAACTTCAGACAAAGAAGAATTGTATAAGATCATAGACCTAGGTAAGTCTATAGACAAAGATGGTAAAATCAAAAAGGAAAAAGTTGCAGTAAGATATAGAAATAAAATTGTTTTTGTATATGCAAAGGAAGTTGAATATGTTGATGTATCATCAAGGCAAATTTTTTCAGTATCCACATCACTTATTCCATTTGTACATACCAATCTTGCTGCAAGAGCAACGTTCGGATCTACTGCACAACCACAAGCAGTACCTTGTCTTTTACCTGAAGCACCGATTGTATCTTCTGGCGCAGAAGAAGCTATTGCACGATCAACTGGAAGAATGGTTGTTGCAGAAGAGAATGGTACAGTTGTGGGGCTTGATTCAACTCATATAAAAATAAAAACAAAAAAAGGTAAAGAAAAGACATATGAATTAAATTCTTTTAAAGTAACAAATGCAAAAACAATATCTACACAACATACTCCAATAGTTTCTATGGGAGATGAGATTAAAAAAGGTGATGTTATAGCAGACAACGCATCAACAAAAAATGGTCAATTGGCACTTGGGAAAAATCTTAGAGTTGCCTTTATGTGTTGTGATGGGTTGAATTTTGAGGATTCAATAGTTATATCAGAGAGATTGGTTTCAGACGATGTATTCACTTCTATTGACTTACAAGATTATACGATAAGTGTTAAAAATACTAAACTAGGCGAAGAACAAACTACTTCAGATATACCAAATGTAGGCGAGGTGAGATTGAGGAATTTGGATGCAGAGGGTATTGTGAGGGTAGGAGCTGAAGTTAGAACGGGAGATGTTTTGGTTGGTAAGATCACACCACAAACAGAGTCCCAGCAATCAGCAGAAGATAGGTTATTGCAATCAATCTTTGGAGAAAAAGCAAAAGATATAAAGGATACATCACTTAGGTTGGGAAATGGTAAAAGTGGTAGAATTGTGGCTGTAAATGTGTTTGAAAAAAAGGATGGATATACACTTGATCCTGATGTAATAAAGAAAATTGTAATCACAATAGCGGAAGCAAGAAAAATACAAAAAGGAGACAAGCTTACAAATAGACATGGTAACAAAGGTGTTATTTCAAAAGTTTTACCATTGGAAGACATGCCTTTTACTGCAGACGGAAAACCTGTTGACATTATTTTGACACCACTTGGAGTTCCTTCTCGTCTAAACATTGGACAAATTTTGGAATTACATCTTGGACTGGCTGCAAATACTCTTAATTATCAAGCGGTTGTTTTACCTATGTCAGAGTTTTCTGATGAGGACTTAGGAAAGGAATTAAAGGAAGCTGGCCAACCTGTTTCTGCAAAACTAGCACTATATGACGGAAAAACAGGAGAAAAATTTCAACAGGATGTTGCTGTTGGGTATATGTATATATTAAAACTAAGTCATATGGTAAAAAGCAAAGTTCATATGAGAGCTATTGGACCTTATTCACTTGTTTCTCAACAACCATTAGGTGGTAGGGCGAGAAATGGTGGACACAGATTTGGAGAAATGGAAGTGTGGGCATTACTTGGACACTCTGCGGCATATACGTTAAGAGAAATGTTTACTATCAAATCTGATGATGTATTTGGTAGATCAGCAGCATACAGTGCTATCATCAAAGGAAGACATATTACACAAATAAACACACCAGCATCTTTTAATGTATTGGTTAATTTTCTAAAAGCACTTGGAATAAATATAAACTTTATAAATGATGAATTAACCAAACCTAATTTTTAAAACATGAAAAAAGATAGAAAAACTCACAAAAACAAACACTTAAATTCATTTATAAAATCAGTTGATATTTCTTTAGCATCTCCAGAAGAAATTTTAGAATGGAGTTATGGAGAAGTATTAAAACCAGAAACAATAAATTACAGAACGCACAAACCAGAGGCTGGAGGTTTGTCTGATGAAAAAATTTTTGGTCCAGAAAAAGATTATCAGTGTAGCTGTGGTAAATACAATGGTGTTCAATTTAAAGGTTTTTCCTGTGAAAAATGTGGTGTTGAAATAACCAAAGCCTTCGTAAGGAGAGAAAGGATGGGACATATAAAATTAGTGGAACCAGTTTCGCATATTTGGTACTTAAGAAAGTCACCAAACTATATTGCTCTTTTACTAGGGATATCAATTAAGCATACACAACAAATAAATGATTTTGCTTCATATGTTGTTGTTTCTGTGGACAAAGACAAAATTAAAGAGTATGAGACAAAACTAAAAACAGAGTTCACTGAGCAAACAAAAAATCTTACAAGAAAAGAAACAAAGAAGAAAATACAGGTTTTGTACAATGAAAGAGTTAAAGAATTAAAGTCTATAAAACCATTAGAAATTTTAGATGAAGAAAATTATTTTACACTTGAAAAAAGATTTCCAAAATTATTTACAGTAGGTATCGGTCCAAAGGTTTTGTATGAGATGCTTAAAAATATGGATTTATCAAAACTAGAAAAAGAATTGTCTAAAGATGCAATAAATGCAAAAAGCCTTGCCAAGAAGAAAATAAACAAGAGACTAAGTGCAGTAAGATCTTTTTTGTTAAATAAATCAAAACCAGAGTGGATGTTTGTAACAGTATTACCTGTACTTCCACCAGGCCTGCGACCGATTGTTGCACTTGACGGTGGTCGTTTTGCAAGCTCTGATCTAACAGATTTGTATAGAGCTGTTATTACTAGAAATAATAGACTAAAAGAATTAATTGAAAGAGATGCACCAGAAGTTATTTTAAAAAATGAGCAGAGAATATTACAAGAAGCTGTGGATGCTCTTTTTGATAATTCAATCGGATCATTGAATGCAGCTGGAGCAACTTCATATAAATTACAAACAAAGCCTACAAAATCTTTGGCAGAATACCTTGGTAGAAAACAAGGATATTTTAGAGCAAACTTAATGGGTAAGAGAGTTGATTATAGTGCACGAAGTGTTATTGTTGTAGGACCGAATCTTAAATTAGATGAATGTGGTCTCCCTAAAAAAATTGCATTAGAGTTATTCAAACCTTTTATAATTTCTGAATTAATTAAAAAGGATTTGGCATACAATATGCGAAATGCAAATAAAATGATAGATGATGAAGCACCTGAAATATGGGATGTTCTTGAAAATGTAATTGAGGGAAAATATGTAATTTTAAATAGGCAACCTACATTGCATAAGTTGGGAGCACAGTCTTTCAAACCTATTTTAGTGGAGGGTATATCAATAGAATTGAGCCCTCTTGTTTGTGCCGCTTTTGCTGCAGACTTCGATGGTGATAATATGGTTGTGTATCTTCCACTAACATCAGAAGCACAAGCTGAGGCTAAATATATAATGAATGCAAAAAATAATATTATAGATCCAGCAAGTGGCGAGATAATATCTAACCCTAATTCGCATGATATGGCACTAGGCTGTTATACGACAACTGTGATTTCTGACACAGAAGAAAAAAATATTAAATACTTTTCATCAATAGATGAAGCTATTGTTGCGTGTGAAGACAAAGTTATTAAATTAACGGATAGAATCAAAATATCTATAACAGACAAAGATGCATCGGGTAAATACAAGAAATATAACAATGCTTTGTTAGATACAAGTGTTGGTAGAATTTTGTTTAATGAGATATTTCCAGATGAAATTGATTTTATTAACGAAACAGTAAACAAAAAAAAGATTACTGATATTATCAACCACTGTATGGACACAATAGGAAGAGAAAGAACAGTACCTCTTTTTGACAGTATAAAATCATTTGGATTTGAATATGCAACAAAATCAGGTACTACATTTGCCTGGACAGATTTATTACAAGCAGATGATTTGGATTCTCGTGTAAATGATGGGTGGAAAACTTACCATAAAAATATAGATTTTCACACAAAAGGACTCATATCAAAACAAGAAAGAGCCAGAATAAATATAGAGAATTGGAGAAAAGTAAGAGATGATATTAAAAATGACATTCTTTCAAAATACACATCCCAAAACTCTATCATAGATATGATATTATCTGGTGCCCGTGGAAGTATAGAACAATTGGCTCAAGTTGTTGGATTAATAGGTTCAATAACTTCTTCTACAGGTGAGGTACTTGAACACCCGATTGTATCTTGTTATAAATATGGACTAAATTCTATTGAGTATTTTATTAACTCTTATGGTGGAAGAAAAGGGCTCGTAGACAAGTCACTAAAGACATCGAATGCAGGGTACTTCTCTCGTCGACTGTTTGATGTTGCTCAGGAAGTAGTAATAGTAGAAGAAAATTGCAAATCAACCAAAGGATTTGAATTGACCAGGAAAACAAAATCTGGAATAGAAATATCTTTCTTGAATAGAGTTTACGGAAGATATACAACAAATGATGTTGTAGGTAAAAATAAAAAGACTATTGTAAAGAAAAACGAAATGATTTCAAAAGAACAAGCAGAAATAATATCACTTGACGAAAGCATAGACAAAGTTACAGTTAGATCACCGCTTTCGTGTAAGAGTAAGAAAGGAATTTGTCAGAGATGTTATGGAATTGACAATACCACGGACAAATTAATTGATCTTGGGGAACCTGCTGGTACAAATGCAGCGCTTTCTATTGGACAGCCGGGAACCCAATTGACCATGAGAGTATTTCATGCAGGTGGTATTTCATCAATTGGTGGTGACATAACTGCAGGTCTTCCACGTGTTCTTGAATTATTAGACAAAAGAAATCCAAAAGCAGAGATGATCTTGTCTGATGTCTCTGGTAAGGTTATAGATATTTCAAAAAATAAATACAAATTTAATACAATATATATTGAAAAAGATTCTAAAGAAGATGGTAAAGAAAAAACTATTTGTGACTTTGTTATACCCGCAACAAGACAGATAAAAGTTAAGGTGGGTGATAAAATTAATAAAGAAGATATGTTAACTGATGGTTCAGCAAACTTGGATTCTCTTTTTGAAATCACAGGAAAAGAAAATACACAAAAATACATTTTTGATGAAGTAACAAAAATATATGAACTGCAAGGTATAGAGCTCTCTCCTGTTCATTTAGAAATTATTATTAAACAAATGTTTTCAAGAGTGGAGATTGTAGATTCAGGTGATTCTATATACACAGCGGGAGATATTATAGAAGCTGATACAGCTAGTTCTGCAAACGAAAATATTAAAAAAGAAGGAAGAACTCCTATGAAGACAAAAGAAATCATACTTGGTCTTCCGAATATTCCAAAGTCAAGAGACAGTTTCCTTTCCACTGCATCTTTTGAAGGTACGACAAACATATTGCTTCAAGCAGCAGTAAAGGGAAGTAAAGATTATCTAGATGATTTGAAGTCAAATGTTATGACTGGTAGATTAGTACCGATAGGAACCGCATTCAAAGGATCTCAAAAATATAAAATGATTGAAAAAGTTAGAGCAAAGATTGCAGAAGATGAAGAAGAATATAAAAGAAAATTGGAACTCAAAAAGGAATAAATGAATGTTGATGCTGTAAAGGAGGAAATTTTAAGTCGTACTAATATAGTAGACATAATTTCATATTATACAAAATTAAAACCAGATGGAAACAAATACAAAGGACTGTCTCCTTTTAGTTCTGAAAAAACTCCATCTTTTTATGTTTCTCCTGACAAAGGTGTCTATTATTGTTTTTCTACACAGCAAGGTGGAGATATATTTACATTTGTACAAAAAATGGAAGGGGTGGATTTCATAAAATCCCTAGAGATAATTTCACAAAAAGTTGGTATTGATATAACTAAATTTGAAAATAAAAATACTGATTATAATAAAAATAAAAAACATTTATCAGATATATTGGAAAGTGCGTTAATTCTGTATAAAAAACAAGTTAATGAAAAAGTAGTCACCTACCTAAAAAGCAGAGGGATTGATAGCAGTATAATTGACAAATGGGAAATTGGTTTTGCTCCTAATTTATTTAATTATTGTACAGATAATTTAAATTACACAAGAGAATCAATAGCAATGTCTGGATTAATTTGTCTAAAAGACGCTGGTTCGTATGACAGATTTAAAAACAGAATAATTTTTCCATTAAGAAACTCAAACAGTTTATTAGTTGGCTTTGCCGGTAGAATTTATGAGGAAAATAAAAAACAATCAAAGTACATAAATTCTCCAGAGACTGATTTATATCATAAATCCAGATTTTTGTACGGATTATATAAGGCAAAAACACATATTAAAAAACATAATTTTTCAATTTTAACAGAAGGGTATTTGGATGTAATTATGGCTCATGAAACAAAATTTCAAAACACAGTCGCGTCTTCTGGCACTGGAGTAACAAAAGAGCATCTTCAAATATTAAAAAACATATCAAATAAAATAATAATTGCTTTTGATGGAGATGCTTCTGGTATATTTGCAACAATAAAAACATCAAAGATGGCCTTAGAGATGTCTATGGATGTAAAAGTTTTGGATTTAGAGAACGGCAAAGATCCAGCTGATGTTATTTTGGAAAACAAGGAAAATTGGTATGAACAAATAAAAACAGCAAAAACAATTGTTGAATTTTTATTGCAAAAAATCCAAAAAAAATCGAAAAACGAAACTGACATGATAGCTCAGGTACAAGAATACATAATACCGTTAATTTCAATCACAGAAAACGACATGCTAAAAGAAAAATATATTCAAAGTGTATCTTTGTGCTGTAATATTTCTTGTGATTCTATAAAAAAACGTATATCTTTATGTTCTACTGGCGATGAGTATGAGAGAAATTTCATTACAAACAATCTAAAGAAAGATTCAAATAACGATAAACTGTTTGAACAGATAAATCAATTTGTAGATTATGCTAAAGAAAAACAAATCTCACTTTCACAAAATACACACAAACTTTTGGAAGAATTAAAAGAGTGCAAACTTGTTGTTTACAATAAATCAAAAATCAGTGAATTTGTTTTTGAGATATCAAACTCTACAAATAATTTTAATATTGATCTTGAAATTTTTAAAAATGCAAAAAGATTTTTATTTAATCACTATAAAAAAACATTACTACATATATCAGGAGAAAAAGATTGGGTTGATTTGACTAAACTTGACAACCTAAATAAAGAATGGGAGAATATACAAAAGAAACTGCAAAAGCTGAATAAATTGTCTTATAATGATTAAAGCAAAAATAAACAAGAAAAAAAAGATAATTAAAAAAGTTACTAAAAAAAAGATTGTTAAAAAAAAATCTACCAAAAAAAAAGTTGTAAAAAAAAAGATTGTTAAAAAGAAATCTGCCAAAAAAAAAGTTGCAAAACAAATAAAAGAGATTGATATCTCATTGTTAGACAAATTAGATTTAAGAAGACTTAACGGACTAATAAAGAAAAAGCAAACTACAGGATACATAGAAATAGATGAAATAAACACAATGTTGCCAAAAATATCTACTGATAGAAAATACAAAAATCAGGTACTAAAATTTATTAGAGATAAAAAGCTTGATGTTTTGGGTGATTTGCATATTCTTTCGGAAAAAGTAGATATATTGAGAAATGAAAGATATTCAGGAAAAAAAAGTTTACCTCAACCAAAGCAGGATTCAGTACAAATGTACCTAAAAGACATCGGTAGATACCCACTTTTGAAGCCAGAGGAGGAGATTGAACTAAGTAAGAGAATTAAAAAGAAAGATAAGGCAGCTCGTGAAAAAATGGTATTACATAACTTGAGACTCGCAGTTAGTTTTGCCAAAAAGTATATGAAAAAAAACAGTCATCTAACTTTGTTAGATTTAATACAAGAGGCAACAAACGGTTTGTATAAAGCTGTGGATCGGTTTGATCATCGGTTGGGGTATAAATTTTCAACATATGCGTGTTGCTGGATTAGACAATCAATAACAAGGGCAATAGCAGACCAACAGAATACAATCAGGAGACCTGTACATATGACAGAAACAATAAACAAGTATTTGAAAGTTACTAATCAGCTTCAGCAAGATCTTGGTAGACAGCCATTAGTTCAGGAAATAGCAAGCGAGATGGGGATTTCTACAGAAAAAATTGATTTGATAAAGAAAACAGATCAACAAACAAGGTCATTAGACCAACCTATAAAACAATCAATGGAAGATGATACAATTTCAATTTCAGAGATTATTCCAGACGACAATCAGGTTTCACCTTTTGATTTTGCCGCACAGTCTATATTAAAAGAAAAAATTGGGGATGATTTTTTAGATATTTTAACGCCTAAAGAAAGAAGAATTATTGAATTGAGATATGGAATAAAAGACAATAAAGTATTAACATTGGAGCAAATTGGTAAAGTGTTTGGTGTCACTCGAGAGAGAGTTAGACAGGTGGAATCCAAAGCATTGGAAAAATTAAAGGAACATAAAAACTTAAAATATTTTAAAAATTATTGATATACATTTTATTAAATTTAATGTATAATAGACCTATGTTAAAGATTAGATTTCAGAGAATAGGAAGAAGGAAAAACCCATCCTTTAGAATCATAGTAGCTCAATCAACAATAGGACCAAAAAGCGGAAAGTTTATAGAAAAACTTGGCTTTTATAATCCAATCGAAAAGACAAAAGGTATAAATAAAGATAGGGTTTTATACTGGATAAAACAAGGTGCCATGATGTCTGATACATCGCATAATCTTTTTGTATCTGAAAAAATAATAGAAGGAAAGAAGAAAAATGTATTACCAAAAAAGACGCCAATAAAAAAAGAAACGGAAGATAAAAAAGAAGATAATACTGTAAAAAAAGAACAATCAGAAGAAAAAGAAACAGGTGATACGATACAAGAACCCATAGCTGATTCTGGGGAAGATGATTCCGAGGCACCAAAATCAGAAAAAGGTGAATAGTTGTTTTATCAAATATAACCTGATTAATTAAATTAAATAAAAGTATGGAAAACAAAGAAGCAAATTATTTAGAGATGATTGTTAAGAATGTCGTTGAGAAAGAAGACGAAGTTCGTGTAACACAAGAACAAGATAGTAAAGGAACCAAATTAACTATTTTCGTAGCAGAATCTGATATGGGTAAGATTATAGGTATGGGAGGAAAGATGGCAGAATCTATAAGATCTATTATGCACGCTTACGGAGGAAAAACAGATCAAAAAATTGGTGTTGTTATTAGTGAACCTGGTGATAAAAACTCAAAATAAGTTTTTACAAAAATAAATAAAAATGATTGGGATTCATATAATCACGTTGTTTCCAGATTCTATTAAAAGTTATTTGAATTCCTCAATCATTAAAAAAGCAAAGGAAAAGAAAAAAATATCTTTTTCTTTTTATAATCCGATGGATTATAAAAAAATTGAAAACAAACGAGTAGATGACAGGCCATATGGTGGAGGACCTGGCATGGTTCTTGAGGCATCACCTGTTCTGCAGGCATACAAAAAAGCGCTGGGAAGAAAAAAAAATGTCCTTACAATTTTTTTTGAAGCTTGTGGACATAAATTCTCTGCACAAAAAGCAAAAGATTTTGCTAATAATTATAAGCATATAATTTTAATTTGTGGGCATTATGAAGGAGTAGATTATAGAGTTAAAACTGCAACAAAAGCAGTTGGTCTTTCAATAGGTGATTATATATTAACAGGAGGTGAATTACCTGCCCTTGTAGTAATTGATTCTGTAACAAGAGAAATTTCTGGAGTTTTAGGTAATAAAAATTCTCTAGAACACTCAAGAATTTCAACAAAAAAAGTATATACTAGGCCATATTCTATAACATACAAAGGAAAAAAGTTTAGTGTACCAAAAATTTTAATATCCGGTAATCACAAAAACATCTTGAAATGGAGAAAAAACAACCAATAGAGTACAAAAACCGTCTATTGCAAGTTTTTCATTGTATGTGATAGAATAAAACACCACGATGCCAAACTATGTAGATCAAGAAAAAAAAAGTGTAATTGGGGTTGTCACAGAATCACTCCCCAATACTCTGTTTCGTGTTGTGGTAGAAGACATAAAAAAAGAAACTCTTGCATATTTATCTGGTAAAATACGATTGCATAGAATAAAAATACTAATAGGAGATAAAGTAGAACTTGAAATCGATAAGTATGGAGGAAAAGCTAGAATAATAAAAAGACTATAAAAAAAATCCAAAACAGTAAAATACAAAATATTTATGAAAATCAAATCATCTGTCAAAGTTAAAGAAAGAGGTGACAAAATTGTTCGAAGAAAAAATAAGTTGTATCTTATAAATAAACAAAATCCGAAAAGAAAAGTACGACAAAGATAATCAATGAGAATATCAGGAATAACTATACCCGAAAAAAAACACATCAACATAGCTTTGACTTCTGTGTATGGTGTTGGAAAAAAGACTTCAGAAAAGATCCTTCAGGAGCACAATATTAAGTTTACAAGCAAAGTTGTAGACCTTAACGAAGATATAGAAAATTTGATTAGGAAGAGTATTGAAAAGTTAACAATAGAGGGTGACCTGAGAAGATTTGATAGTAATAATATCAAAAGGTTGAAAGATATACAGTCACTTCGTGGAAGAAGACATACAATAGGCGCACCTGTCAGAGGTCAGCGAACTAAAACAAATGCGAGAACAAAAAAGGGTAAAAGAAAAACTATGGGATCTGGTAAAACTAAGTTACAAAAGAAATAATAAGATATGGGTAAAAAAAGATCTGTAAATAAGGTAGGATCATCGGATAAAGGCAAGCATTCTAGGTCTTTGTCAAAGCTTCCTAAGAGAAAAATACAAAAAGGTATTATGTTTGTAGAAGCTACACATAATAATACAAAAATTTCATTTACAGAGACTAACGGAAATATTGTAATGTGGGCAACTTCAGGATCATTAGGTTTTAACAGTAATAGGAAAAGAACACCTTATGCTGCATCTCAGGTTTCAGAGGTAATAGCAGAGAAAGCACAATCAATAGGTGTAAAAGAATTAGAATTTGTTGTTAAGGGAGTTGGGCAAGGTAGAGAGGCTGCTTTACGTTCTTTTGTAAATAGAGGATTTGAAATATCTTGTATAAAAGACAAAACCCCAGTACCACACAACGGAGCAAGAAGGAAAAAACCAAGAAGAGTTTAATAATGAAAAGAGTCAAGCAATACAAACTAAGCAAAAGATTAAATACACCTATATTTGAAAAGTGCCAAACTTCAAAGTTTGCTCTCCGTGAACAAAAAAATTCTAAATCTAGTGGTTTCAGTAGACCGATGTCACGTTTTGGAAGGCAGTTGATCGAAAAACAGAAACTACGTTTTTCTTACGGTATCAATGAAAAGATACTAAAGAACTATGTTGCCGCTGCTCTAAAGCATCAAACAAAAAAAAGAGAAGATGCATTACTTGAATTATTAGAGAGAAGGCTTGATAGTGTGGTTTACAATTCGGGCTTAATAAACACAAGAAGGATGGCAAGACAAATGGTTTCGCATGGACATTTTTTAGTAAACGGAATAAAAACAAATGTTCCATCAAGACAGATGAAACAAACAGATAAAGTAACTATTAGAGAGGGGAGCAAAAAAACCACTCTTTTTAACCAATTAACTTCATCAAAACCTGTTAGAAAATCAACAGATTTTATAAAATTTGACGAAAAGAATTTTATAATTTCTATGGAAGAATCTCCAGTATATTCTGATTCTTCAATATTTGATTTTGCAACAATTTTTGAATTCTATTTAAGATAAATTTAATATATATGATAAAGTACACAAACTCATTATTACCAAATAAACCAAAAATAATATCTGAGGATAAAAATATAGGTGTTTACGAGATATCCAGTCTTCTTCCTGGGTATGGATCAACTTTGGGAAATTCTATAAGAAGAATGCTGATTTCGTCTATACAAGGGTTTGCGATAACAAAAATAAATATAAATGGTGTTTCACACGAATTTTCTTCTATTAAAGGAGTAAAAGAAGATGTGATTGTATTAATACTGAACCTAAAAAAAATAAACTTTAAAATTAACATTGATGAACCAACATGTACAGTTAAGTTAAAGAAAAAAGGAATTGGGCTTGTGCATGCATCAGATTTCACATTACCATCTCAGGTTGAAATTTTAAATAAAGATTCTTATATAGCAGAAATTACAGATAAAAACACTGAATTGGAAATAGAATGTGTAATAGAGAGTGGTGTTGGATATGTTCCACGTGAGGACTTGTACAAAGATAGAGTCGAGGTTGGTGTAATAGTACCAGATGCTTTCTTTTCACCTGTAAAAAGAGCATCTTATGAGGTTTCTAATATGCGTGTAGGTAATCAAACAAATTTCAACAAATTGGTTTTTACAGTAGAAACAAATGGCGTAATTACTCCACACGATGCATTCGAACTAGCTATAACCACAATGATTGCGCAACTTCAGTCACTTGTAGGTTTTTCAGAGGAAAGAGAGATGACTGTTATTCCAGAAGATAAAATGAAGTCAATTAAAATATCAGAATTGAATTTTTCACCTTCAGTTTTTAAAGCACTAGATGATGCTGGAATAAAGACAATAGAGATCTTATCAGGAAAGAAAGAATCTTTCATTAATAAATTACCTGGAATTGGACCAAAGGCGGTGGTAGATATCAAAAAAATGTTATCTGGTTATGGAATAACATTAGAGGAATAAATATATATATATGGCATATACACGCAAAACAAAAAGAGTATTTGGTAGACAAAGAGATCAAAAAAAGGCTTTGATGAAATCGCTGGCTCGATCGCTTGTTTTGCATGAAAAAATAAAAACAACAGAAGCAAAAGCAAAGTCTTTGAGACCTTTTATAGAAAAAATAGTTACCAGATCAGCTTCTGCTTCACTTTCAAACATAAGAAATTTAAACAGCGTTTTCGGTAATGACAAAAAAATAGTTCAAAAACTAACTTCTGAGATTGGGCCAAAATACAAAGATAGAAAAGGAGGGTACACAAGAATAATAAAATTAACACCAATTGGTAGTCGTACAGAAGCAATAATAGAATTTGTATAATATGAGACACGTAAACATAGATGCTGATGGAAAAAAACTTGGACATTTAGCAGTGTCTATTTCAAACATACTAAACGGAAAAGACAGTGTGGATTTTACAAAAAATCAAGTTCCAGAAGTTTGTGTTGTAATAAAAAATTGTTCGAAATTGGATATTTCAAACAAAAAACAAAAAAATAAAATATATCAAAGATATAGCGGTTATCCGGGTGGAAGAAGAACAAGAACGATGATAGAAGAAACAAAAGTAAACGGATTTGAGTCAGTGCTTAGGCATGCTGTCTCTGGCATGCTGCCAAAAAATAAATTAAAAAGCATAAAATTAAGAAGATTAACAATCTCAGAATAGTAATATTATTAATATGGAAGACACAAAAAAATATTTAGAAAAAAAAGGAGGATATATGGAAGCAATAGGAAGAAGAAAATCTTCTGTTGCTAGAGTTAGAATTTACAAAGGTAAAGATGGCGCTTTTTCTGTAAATGGAAGAGATATGAAAGAGTATTTTTCAATACCATCAATACAACACACAATTGTAGCTCCACAAAAAATTGTTGACAAAAAATTTGACATAACGGTACAAGTAAAAGGAGGAGGATTCAGCTCACAAGCAGAAGCACTAAGGCACGGACTATCTCGTGTTCTTGTGGCTTACGATGAAACAAAAAGAAAAGAGATGAAAGATGCAGGATTCCTGAAAAGAAATCCTAAAAGTAAAGAAAGAAAAAAATTTGGTTTGAGAAAAGCAAGGAGAGCACCACAGTGGAGTAAAAGATAAGACTATGGTCGACGGAAAAGATAAAGCATCTAATGATGCGAAAAATAAAAGCCATATGTCGAAATATAAAAAAGAAAGAGATGAATACTTGGAAGGATGGAAAAGAGCAAAAGCTGATCTTATCAATGAAAAAAAGAAGTTTGCTGAACTAACTGAACAAAAAGAAAAAATTATCATTGCATCTTGTATAAATAATTTTATACCACCGATGGATAGTTTTTTTCAAGCGAAAAAAAATAAAAAAGTATGGGAGAGTGTTGATAAAAATTGGAGGATTGGTGTTGAGGCAATATATTCACAATTAAAAGATTCAATGTCACAAATGGGAGTCAGTGATATAATGCCAAAATGTGGTGAGGAATTTGATCCAAAAAAGCACGAAATTATAGAAACACAAATTGGAGAGGAAAATAAAATTATAGATACCTGTTCACCAGGCTACAAGGTCTCAGATTTTGTTATAAAACCAGCTTGTGTTATAATAGGTAAAAAGACATTAAAAAGTTAATAAAATAAAGATATGGCAAAAATTATTGGAATAGACCTGGGTACAACTAACTCCGCGGTGGCGTACATTTTAAATGGAAATCCAGAGATTATAGAAAACACGGAAGGAAGCAGAACAACTCCGTCTGTTGTTGCTATATCAAAGACTGGTGAAAGATTAGTAGGGTTACTTGCAAGAAGGCAAGCAGTAACAAATCCAAAAAATACTATATATGGAGTGAAAAGGTTTGTTGGACATAGATTCAAAGATGAAGTGGTACAAAACGATATTAAGACATTGCCATATGAAATAACAGAAGGACCTAAAGGTGGTGTATTAATAACTTTAAACGATGAGAAGAAGCGACCAGAAGAAATATCTGCATTAATACTACAAAAAATAAAAGAAGATGCTGAGGCAAAATTAGGAGAAAAAATCACAGAGGCTGTGATTACTGTACCGGCATATTTTGACGAAAATCAAAGAAAAGCAACTCAAGATGCTGGTGAAATAGCAGGACTTAAAGTCAGAAGAATCATAAACGAACCGACAGCAGCTGCACTTGCGTATGGTTTTAACAAAAAAAACAATGAAAAGATTGTTGTTTTTGATTTTGGAGGAGGTACTTTTGATATATCTGTACTTGAGGTTGGGGATGAAGTCGTAGAAGTAAAATCTACTGACGGTGATTCTCATATGGGTGGACGTGATATAGATTATGAGATAATACAGCATATTGTCTCTGAGTTTAAAAAAGAAGTAGGAGTAGAACTCAAAGATCCAATTGCATTACAAAGATTGGATGAAGCATCAGAAAAAGCAAAAATAGAATTGTCTGTGTCCATTGAAACAGAAATAAATATTCCATTTATAACATCAACGGATGCAGGTCCTCAACATTTAGTTATGAAATTAACTCGTGCAACTCTTGAAAAACTAGCAGACAAATATGTTAAAAGAGCTTTATCTATAACAGAAAATGCTCTCAAAACTTCAAAGCTAGATAAAAAAGATATAAATGAAGTAATAATGGTGGGTGGACAAACTCGTATGCCATTAATACACGATTCGGTATCGAAATTTTTTGAAAAAGAAATTAATAAATCTATTAATCCAGATGAAGTAGTTGCGCTTGGAGCAGCTGTGCAGGCTGGTATATTGCAAGGAGATGTTAAAGATATTCTTCTTTTAGATGTTGTACCAATATCATTCGGAATTGAAACGATGGGAGGTGTATCTACAAAAATAATAGATAGAAATACAACATTGCCAACATCTGCATCTCAAATATTTTCTACAGCATCAGATAATCAGCCATCTGTAGATATACACATAGTTCAAGGTGAAAGGGCTATGGCACAAGATAACAAAAGTCTAGGCAGATTTATATTAGACGGAATAGCACAGGCAGCAAGAGGTGTTCCTCAAATTGAGGTGACTTTTGATATAGATTCAAATGGTATTCTAGACGTAAAAGCAAAAGATAAAAATAGTGGCAAAGAGCAGTCAATCAAAATCGAGGCAAGTTCTGAATTAACTGATGAAGATATAGAAAAAATGAAAAAAGATGCAGAAGTAAATGCAGAAGAGGATAAGAAAAAACGAGAGATTATAGAAGCAAAAAATCTTGCAGAACACACAGTTTATTCTATAGAAAAAGAAGTTAAGTCTCTTGGAGATTTGGTGGATGCAGATCTAAAAAAAGAAGCTGATGAACAAATAGCAATATTGAAAAAAATAGAAGAAAAAGATTCCGCAGAAGATATACAAAAAAAGACATCGGATGCAAACGCTGTTTTATCGAAACTTTCTCAATTACAGAAAACAAAAAATGATGATTCTGCAAAAAATGAAGAAAAATCTTCTCCAGAAGATAAAAATGCAGATGATGTTACAGACGCGGATATAAAAGAGTAACAAATGGTTGATTATTATAAAGTTTTAGAAGTAGACAAGAATGCTTCACAGGATGAGATAAAAAAATCGTTTAGAAACTTAGCGCATAAGTATCACCCAGACAAAAAAACAGGAGATGAAAAAAAATTTAAGCAGCTGAGCGAGGCATATTCTGTTTTATCAAACAAAGAAAAAAAGGATAAGTATGACACTGTAGGCAGCGGTGGCTTTGATTTTGGCTCTGCACAAGCTTCTGATGCTGGTTTTGGATTTGATATTTCAGATTTATTTGGGGATTTATTCCAACAGCATGCAAGAAAGGTTGGAAATGACATCATTATGGATATAAATATTACATTCAGAGAGTCTTTTTTGCAAGCAACTAAGGAAATCACAATTCCGTATAAAACAAAAAAACATCAAAGTATAAAAATACGAATTCCATACGGCATAAGAAATGGGCAAATTGTGAGACAAAGTGGATTGGGCGAAGAAATTGAGAATGGAATTCCTGGGGATCTGCACCTAAGATTTCACGTATCAAGTGATTCTGTATTTTATGAATTAAATGGAATGCCATTTCAGAATCTTGAAGTTTCTGTCACAGACGCTCTTTTATCTGCTGAATACAAAATAAAAACATTAGAAAGCAAAGACATTACTATTAAGGTTCCGCAAAACACAACGTCTGGTAAAATTTTAAGAGTTAATAAGTCAAATGTTTCTGAATTTTTTGTAAAAATAATTATTACCACACCAACAAAAATAACAAAAAAAGCAAAAGAAGCTCTAGAAATTTTAAAGAAAGAAGGTTTTTAAAAAAATACAGACAAAAAATATATTTTTTTATACACTATTTATAATTTAAGTTTAATTTAATTTTGATTTTTATATTATAATAAAATCAATGAAGAAAGTTTTAACAGGCATAAAACCAACTGGAGAAATACATTTAGGAAACTATTTTGCTGTGATTACAGATATATTAGAATTGCAAAAAAAGAATGCAGAGATTTTTCTTTTCATAGCAGATCTTCATACTTTAGCAGACTCAACAATAGACATAAAACAAACACATAAAAAAACAGATGAGTTGATTAAATCTTATATTGCACTAGGAGTAAATCCAAAAAAAACAATAATATATAGACAATCAGATTTCCCTCAATTAACAGAATTAATGTGGATTTTGTTTTCTATTACAACATTTCCACATCTGCAAAGATCACATGCATACAAATCATCAGTTTCATCAAAAAAAATACCAACTTTGGCACTCTCAATATACCCAGTGTTGATGGCATCAGATATATTATTACCAGATTTTGATTTAATTCCAGTAGGTCGTGATCAGCTTCAACATATAGAATATACAAGGGAATGGGCTAGAAAATTTAATAAGCAATTCGGAGAGTATTTTAAAGAACCAAATGCTTTTGCAAAAGAAAATATAGAGATAATTGGTACAGATGGTAGAAAGATGAGTAAAAGTTATAAAAATACACTTCCAATATTTGAAGACAAAAAAATAATTCAAAAAAAGATAGAATGCATTAAAACTGATTCAAAAAACAAAGGTGAAAAAATAGATCCAGATAAATGTAATGTTTTTTATTTTTACGATCTGTTAACCGATGACTCTTCTTCACTCAGAAAAAAATATTTATCTGGCTCCATTGGGTACAAAGAAGCAAAAAATGAGCTCTTGAGCGCTTTTATGAACAAATTTGATGGACCAAGAAAAAAGTATGCAAACCTAACAAAAGATAGTAATTTTACCGAAAAAATATTATCTAAAAATAGAAAAAAAATTAATAAACTATTAGATAGAAGGCTGCACGAAATAAAAATCTTGGTTGGATTAAGAAAAAAATAATTTTTATAGCTGTGGGGTTGTTTTTTTGTATGGTAAACTTGTCCTATAAAGGAAAAAAATCTATAATGAGTTTTTACTTTTTTTGAAAAATAAAAGTGTCTGATTCAATTAACCAAAAAACAATACAATCAAAAGACCGTAATTTTGACGGGCCGATTGACTTACTTTTGTCATTAATAGAAAAAAAGAAAATGCAGATAAATACTTTATCATTGGCAAAAATCACAAATGACTATCTTGAGGAGCTGAAAAAACAAGCTATTTTTCCATCACTACAGGTGGCTTGTTTTGTACATACAGCATCAATACTTCTTTTTATAAAATCTAAATCACTTCTACCAATACTTTCTTATTTAGAAGAGGAACAAGTTGATGCGGATATTTTAGAAAAAAGATTGATTCTATATGAGATGTTAAAGAATGCAAGTATGTTTCTGTCAGAAAATTTTTCAAAAAAAACATATTGTTGTCCAAGCCCAATAAAACAGAAGATGAATGTAATGTTTCGTCCAGATAAAAAAATGAATCTAAATATGATTTCTGCAATCGCAGAGGAGATTGTCTTTCTACTTCCTAAAAAAGAGGAATTAAAAGAAAAGGTAATTGATATTGTCATAACCCTTGATGAAATGATGAATACTTTAGATAAAAAAATACAAAATCTAAAGACAAATAGTTTTTTTAATCAACTTGCTGACAACAGAACAAAAAAAACCTACGCAATTTCTTTTTTGGCACTGCTTGAGTTAATGAAGCAAGATAAAATAAATGTATCGCAAAATAAAATATGTGGCGATATAGAAATTAAAATTTAATTATCAAAGCATAACTATGGAAATAAATAATGAACAAAAAAAAATAGTAGAAGCTTTGATATTTTTATCAGGTGGTGAAATAAGCAGGACAAATATTTCAAAAAAAATCAATATTAAAAATGATATCCTTGAGAAGATAATTGTAGATTTAAAAAATGATTATCAAGATAGAGGAATTTGTTTAAGTGATAATGGAAATTATATTGGTTTTTATACAAATCAAAGTATTTCAGATAAATTGAAAGAAATAAAAAAAGAGGAAACAGATGGACCATTGTCAAAACGGGTACGAGAGACACTTACAACAATTGCATATTGCGGACCATTAAAAAAAATAGATATAGATTTTATTCGTGGAGTAAATACACATTTTATATTAAAGCAACTTGTCTTGCGGGGGTTGGTCTCCAAAACAGACAGTAAAATAAGTCTATATATGGTCACATTAGATTTTTTATCTAGCATAGGAATAGATTCTGTTGAAAAATTACCTAATTATGCACAAACAAGATACAAGATGCAAGAAAGTTTAGAGGAAATTAAAAAGATGCATCAATAGTTTATGTATAAAGTAGTAATCTTTTTTTTGTCATCTATTATTTGTACAATTTTACTAAATTTTTTGTCCATTAAAATAAATATACCAGAAATTGTATCGTCAAAAAAAAGTCAAATAAACATTGATGTAAGTAAATATGAAATCAAAGCAGACGGTTATATTGTATATGATTTAGATACTAATGAAATTTTGCTAGAGAAAAACAGTTCTTTTACATATCCTACAGCATCAATATCTAAAATTTTTTCTGCACTGGTTGCGTATCAATATTTTTCACAAGGAGATGAGATACAAATAAAAGAACAAGATTTAAATGTATACGCCAACACAGATCTAAAAGCTGGAGACAAATGGGATGCTGAAGAATTACTAAAATTTTCATTAATTGAATCTTCAAATATTGGCATAACAGCAATACAGAGACATGTGGAAGAAAATACAGGTTATGATTTTTTTGATTTAGTAAAAAAATATCAACAAGATAAAAATCTAAACCAATCTTATTTTATAAATTCAACTGGGCTTGATATACACTTAGGTTTATCGAGTGCAAAAAGTTCACCAAAGGACGTGGTTTCCATATTGAAACTTTCTATAGATGAGTTATCAGATATTATCTATGATACTGGAATATATTCAAAAAACTTTTATACTGTCGATGGTCGACTGTTTAAGGCTACTAATACAAATCTATTGACAAAAAAATTTAACAATATTTTTATTTCAAAAACTGGCTATACTGACTTAGCTGGTGGCAATTTAGCAATCGTAATAAATATAAAAAATTCAAAAATAGCGATAGTTGTTCTTTCTTCCACTTTTGAAGAAAGGTTTAATGATGCAGAAAAATTAATAAACATAGTTAGTAATTACAAAAAACTTAATGATATATAATATATAAATATGGAAAATAAATGGGAAGCAGTAATAAAACTATGTAAGTCTAGAGGTTTTATGTTCCCGTCATCAGAAATTTACGATGGTTTTTCTGGTGTATACGATTACGGACCTATGGGTGTTGAGTTAGAAAAAAACATAAAAGCAAAATGGTGGAAGGATATAGTCCATAGAAACAAGGATATCTTTGGTATAAATTCTGCTATTTTTACCAATCCAAAGGTTTGGGAGGCGTCAGGACATACATCTAATTTTTCTGATCCATGCACGACAGACAAAAAAACAGGAATAAAATACAGGGTTGACCATCTTTTAGAGAAAATAGGTGTAGATTGCAATGGGGTTACAGATATAGATAAAATCAAAAAATTATTTAATGATAGTAAAAAATTAATAAAAATTGAGGGTGTTGACGTAAATGACTTGCAAGATCCAGAATTTGTTAATTTATTAGTTGAATCAAACTTAAATAAAACTAAATTTGAAAAAACTTATTTAAGAGGAGAGACATGTCAGGGAATTTTTATAAATTATAAAAATATATCAAATTCAATAAATAAAAATATTGGATTTGGAGTTGCACAAATAGGTAAAGCTTTCCGTAATGAGATATCTGCCAGACAATTTATTTTTCGATTAAGAGAATTTCAACAAATGGAAATGCAATATTTTGATTTCCCAAACAAATCAAGAGAAAATTTTGAAAGATTTAAAAAATTAAGTTTTGAATTTTTAATTTCACTTGGTATATCTAAAGAAAATATAAGGTATAAAGACCACGACAATCTAGTCTTTTACTGTAAAAATGCACTAGATATCGAATATAAATATCCAGTTGGATGGAAAGAGCTTGAAGGTATACATGATCGTGGTGATTGGGATCTTTCTCAACATCAAAAATTTTCAAAAACAACAATGGAGTTTTTTGATGAGATGACAAAAAAAAGTTATACTCCAAATGTAATTGAAACTTCAATTGGTGTTGAGAGATTGTTTTTAGCCGTATTACTTGAATCTTATACAGAAGAGGAGTTGCCAGATAAGACGACAAGAGTTGTGCTGAAATTAAAACCAGAAATCGCCCCGATATACATTGCTGTATTGCCGTTATTTAAAAAGGAAAATTTAAAGCAAAAAGCAGTTTCTGTATTTAATATTTTGTCCAATGATTATGTATGTCTTTATGACGAAACACAAAGCATAGGTAAAAGATACAGAAGGGCAGATGAGGTTGGTACACCGTTTTGCATTACTATAGATTATCAGACATTAGAAGATGAGACAGTCACAATAAGAAATAGGGATTCGATGAAACAAGATAGGGTAAGGATTTCCGATTTAAAAAAATCTTTATCTCCCGATCTATTTGATTAGTTGAAAGAAAAGACTTGCTAATTCCTCAAATGTGTGTACTCCTGATGCTGAATACAATTCTGTTCCGTTATTGTCCAGTATTTGTATGTAAGGTGTTTTTCTTATTTGTAGACTTCTGATTATATCTTCTGTTTTTTGCTCAAATTCAATTCTTACGTCACCGGTAATAGATTTACATTGTTTTATTTTTTCAAGATTAATTCCTAAATCATTAAAAATTTTTTCAATTCTTTTTGTTGGATATTGCGCCTCTTCTACAACTAAGATAATCTGATCAATGAAAGACAAGGATTTATTATTTCCGTAATGCTTTCTAACACATTCAGCAGTTAATGCTTTTTCAGTAGACAAACTGTCTATATGTGGTCCATGTCTTATTACAACAGCAACTTCACCAGATGTAACATATCTACTAGCTATTAATGAATGTAGGTGTGGGTGAAATTCCTTACATGAAGGACATTGCAAGTCAATATATTCTATTAAAAAAAAGTTAGCATCTTTGTTTCCAATTATGATATCATATTCTTCAATAAAAAATGCTTTTTTTGGTGAAGGTATTTCTGTATCCTTTATTTTAAAATTTTCTCTACTATCTTTATAGATAATAAGAAAAGCTATCAAAAGTCCAGAGAAGACTATTAGAAAATGATTGATATATTTCATATATATTCTATTATAGAAAATTTAAACTAGTATTGCTAATTTCATCATCCTTTGGGGAATCTATATATAGAGTTGTATCTATTTTAATTTCATTTGTATTACCAAAATCTTCATATTTTAATGAGTGATTTTTTACAACATATTCAAAAACTTCTTTTGTTATTTTTACATCATCTATACAATATTTTTTAATTTTATCAATTTCTCCATTTTTCCACCATTCTATTGCTTCGAGCCCGTGACCTGATTTACAGTAACCAAGTGTACCTTTTGCTATCCAGTCTAATTTCAATCTTCTTCCAAGTGAGTTTTTCACCATTTCCAATATGTCTATACTTTTTTTCTTTTTTAAATCATATTTATAATATTTATTTAGTATTGGTATATCAAAGTGGTTTGAGTTAAAGCCTATTAAAGTATCTGCTGAATCAATATATGGCCACAGCTGATCCAATTCATTTTCAGAAAAGGCTAAATATTTGTTTTTTTCATAATCATATATAGCTACAACTGATATAGACAATGACTCGGGTTTTTTTGATCCAGTGTCTTGAAATGTGTTTTGTGTTTCTATATCAAAGACAAGTTTATTCACAATAAATAATTATTTTTACTATTTTACTATTTTTCTTTGTGTTAGTATAACCGATATATGTATCCAGTTGTACTTAGTAATCCACTACTATTTATACCAATTTCATTTTTTGCAAGCTTAGCTTTGACTTTATTGTTTACTCCACATTTAATAAAAATACTTGTATTGAAAAAAACGTGGAGGGTCGATAATACAAAAATAACTTTAGATGGTGCGGAGTCCGTTCCTTTTAATCAAATACAAAAAAAAAAGATTGAGGAAGGCGACAAAACACCAAGGATGGGTGGGTTTTCGTTTGTAGTCCCTACAATAATACTACTAGGTCTGTATAGTTATGTTGCAAAAAATGAAGTAATTTTTGTAATTTTTGCAGTTTTTGTTCTTGCTTCTTTGTTCGGGTTTTTAGATGATTGGATGGATATCAAACAAAAAAAAAAGGAGATACCATTTAAATATAAACTTTTATTTTTTATGCTTGTTGGATTTTTGTTTGGACTGGCTTTGAATAGTTTTGGCTTTGAAACGTTAAATATAGGGATAGGCAAGTATGCTTATGTATGGAATGTGTCTTCGTGGATGCCTGTTTTGTCTGCATTATGGTTTACTTGTTGGATTTCTACATCACCTATTGATGGCATAGACGGACTCGCATCTACTGTGTACAAATCTGCCTTTTTGTTTTTAGGTATTTTTTTAATTCTTTCTAATGTAGCCTTATTGCCGCTTTCTATAATATGTTTTTCGTTTGTTGGAGCTCTGATTGGGTTTCATTGGTTTAATATTACACCAGCCAAATTCTATATGGGAGAAGTTGGTGTTATGCCTGCACTTGTTTTGTTTGCATCAATATCGTTTCTTTCATCTGCACTGGGTGCAGGTGGAATAGCGTTTTCATTGTTTGCAGGCTTCTTAATGATTATGACGACAGCAACTATTGTTTTGCAGTATTTTTTCTGGTTTGTTTTTAAAAAACCATTATTTAAAATAACTCCAATACACCATACATTTCAACTTGGAGGAATGCCGGATGCGTCCGTAGTCTCTAGATATGGAGTTATTTCTATTGTAGTTTCTATGATTGGTATTTTACTGGTATTTATATAAAATTAATAAATTAGTTTGAAATTTTTTATAACAAATTACAATAATGTAAAAACAATTATTTTTTTACTTATCACATTGCAACTTTTTGGTCTTGGTGTTTTTTTATCTTCCTACACATCATTATTTGTAGTGGGTGAATCATACAGAATACTTGTTGCTATATTAATCCAATTGTCTGCTATCGTATTGGGTTGGGTATCTCTTTTTGTAATTTGGAAGTTTTTTGATTACAGGTGGTTTAGGAAAAACTGGGTCATTGTCCTTATGTCCATTTCAACTATTGCAGTTATTCTTTATTTAGCCCTTTTTGGAGAAGCAAAGGGCGGTGCGTTTAGGTGGTTTTCTATTGGAGTTGCAACCCTTCAACCATCGGAAATTGTTAAGCCTGTGTCTGTCATAGTTTCTGCTTATTTCTTATATATGTCAGAAAAGAAAAATGATTGGAAATATTTAGCATATTTTTCTATGTATTTATTTGCTATTCTTGTCGTTCTGTATAAACAAGTTGATTTAGGGACACTTATTATTATTATTTTTTCCCTTTGGTTGTTGTTTATATGTGTTAGAAGTGTGTCTACGTTAATTAAAATACTGTTCACAGCCTTTGTGGTAATTTTACTTTCGGGTGTTGTCTTTGTTTCACCTCACGCATTAAAACGTTTTAATTCAACTTACAAATTATGGACTGGTAATTTAACGGAAGTAGATAGAAGGGGAGACTTATACCACCAGACAAATAATCTAAAAGCGCTTTCTTATGGAGGTGTCTATGGGTCTGGTTTTACGCATAGTGCACAAAAACAAAATAAGAATTTGCCAGAAATTTCTACTGATTCGGTTTTTGCTTTTTTGGGAGAAGAATTCGGTTTTATCGGCACAACCACTGTCATTCTTTTGTTTTTAATCTTGTCTTTTCTATTTACTAATATTGCCAGAGCCACAAAAGATAGAATGGGAATGTTTATAGTTATTGGACTAACTTCAATAATAACTTCACAGGTTTTTTTTCATATTTTGGTCACACTTGGTGCACCCACAAGTGGTATTCCTTTGGTTTTTTTCAGTAAAGGTGGATCTATTATCTTGTTTACAATGATGTCTATTGGAATTATTCTTAATATTTCAAGTAAATCCATAAGAATTAAAAGATTAAAAGAATAAATAAATAAGGTGTTAAAATAATATTATGAAAATAGTTTTAACAGGAGGAGGAACTGGAGGGCATTTTTATCCACTCATTGCCATTGCTGAGGAAGTGGAAAAGATTGCTAGACAGAAAAGATTGGTTTCACCGTCTGTATATTATATGGGAGATAAAAAATATGATAAGACTAGTCTGAGTAATCTAGGGATAGACTTTTTGTATTGTCCGGCTGGTAAAAGACGGGTAGACAAAAGTATTAAATCGATAGTTTTAAATTTTTTTGATTTATTTAAAATTGCTTTTGGTATTTTGTATTCATTCGTAGTTTTGTACAAAGTTTATCCAGATGTAATTTTTAGTAAAGGAGGTTTTGTTGCTTATCCGGTATGCAAAGCTGCTCAATTTTTAAAAATTCCAGTAGTTGTGCATGACTCAGATTCAGTACCTGGAAGAGTTACATTATCTTGTGCAAAATTTGCTATGTATATTGGGATAGCTTTCCCTGAAGCAGAAAAGTTTTTCTCACAAGAAGAATTAAAAAAAACATCTCTTGTTGGTATACCAATCAGATCTGAATTACTAAATCATAATGATGATATAGATAATGATGACACAGAAATGCCTTTCGGAATACATAAAAAAAAGAAAATTATTTTAATTTTAGGTGGGTCATCGGGTGCTGTCTATATAAATGATAATGTTTTGGATGCACTTGATAAGTTATTGCCAAATTTCCAAATAATCCATCAGACTGGAAAAGATAATTATCAAGGAGTTTTAAAAGAATTGAATGCTGTTTTACAGAACCACAAACATTCAGAAGATTATCACCCTGTACCATTTTTAACTACATATGAATTGAAAAAAATATATTCTGCAACTGATCTCGTAATAACAAGAGCTGGATCAAATACGCTCGCAGAGATATCTCATTGGAAAATACCGTCTATAGTTATACCAATACCAGAATCAGTTTCAAGAGACCAAAGGTCAAACGCTTATGCATACGCGAGAATAGCTGGTGGTGTTGTAATAGAAAGTAAAAATCTTTCACCAAGTCTGCTTTTATCACAAATAAATTCAATTTTATTAAATGAAAGTCTCTTAACAGAAAAGAAAAAAGAGGCATCAAATTTCTATAAACCAGATGCCACAAAAACCATTGCAGAGGCTTTGATTTCAATACTTATTTCTCATGAAAAATAATACTAAAATAAATACAAGAATAGCCCCATCGCCAACAGGTCCTTTGCACATAGGGACAGCTCGCACAGCACTATATAACTATTTGTATGCAAAAAAAAATGGGGGTAAGTTTTTTATAAGAATCGAGGATACAGACACAAAAAGATGTAAAAAAAAGTTTTTTAAAAATGCGATGGATTCAATGCATGCGCTTGGAATTTTTGAGGACGCTTTGTTTGTACAATCAAAAAGAACAGGAATATATAAAAAAGAATTAGAGAGGCTTATAGCAGAAGGGAAAGCATATATTTCAAAAGAAAAATCTAAAAAAAATAATAAAAAGTTTGTAAAAGTTGTTAGATTTAAAAATCATAAAAAAATTATAGAATTTCAAGACACAATTCGGGGTCAAATAAAAATTGACACGACAGAATTAGGAGATTTTGTTATCGCAAGATCGATTTCTGATCCGTTATATCATTTGACAGTTGTTGTGGATGATGAAGATATGGAAATAACTGATGTGATTAGAGGTGATGATCATATATCAAACACACCTAGACAAATTTTATTGATTGAAGCTTTGGGTTATAAAATACCAAAGTACACACACTTGCCACTTATAATTTCACCGGATGGTGGAAAATTATCTAAAAGAAAATCAGATACTTCTATATTAAATTATATAGATTCAGGTTATTTGCCAGAAGCACTTTTGAATTACTTGTCCATTCTAGGGATGGGTGAAACAGACAACATAAAAAACCAATCAAAAGATGAAATTAAAGATATGGATCAACTAATAGATTTTTTTAATATAGATAAGCTACAAAAAAGATCAGCAACATTTGATAATAAAAAACTTGGTTGGTTTAATAAGCAGTACATTAAAAAACTCAGTTACATTGATTTTAGAACACATTTATCTTTTTGTTTATTTAAAAAATATCCAGTAAAGTCTATTTTAAGAAAAAAAATAACTGAAGAAATTTTAAAAGATTTAAAGGAGAGATATTACACTTTTACTGAAATGAAAGATGCCTTGAAAAACAAAGAGTATGATTATTTGTTTAAATCTACAAATAAAGATGAAGAAAAAATTTCTCAAAAGAAGTCCAATAAAAAAGACACACTTATTCATTTAAAAAAATTGGTTGAAATAATAAGGGATTTGGATACTTTTACCGTGGAAAGTCTAAAAAATAACATTTATATGTATACAGACAAGGTTGGGGTAGGAGAAGTTTTATGGCCTTTTCGATATTCATTATCAGGAAAAGAAAAGAGCATCGATGGTTTTTTGATTGCTTCTTTAATTGGAAAAAAAGAAACAATAAAAAGATTAAATGTCTCTATTGAAATACTTAAAAAATGATAAAAAAAGTATATGTATATCTATTTTTATTGTTTGTGCCACTTGTTGTCTACTCACAAGAAATACAAGCACCACAAAATGTAATACCTGTGTTTAGTGATAATCCAAATGTCATAGAAGTCGATTCTGAAATAGACAGACTGGAAGATGAGATATCTTCACAAAATAAAAAAATATTTCAAATACAAAAAGATATTGATAAATATAACAAAGAACTAGAGGAAGTTGGACAAACCAAATCATCCTTAGCAAAAGAAGTAAGGGAATTAAGTATCTCATTAAAAAAAGCAGCTCTTGAAGTAAGCAAAGTTAACAATGATATACATAAGGCAAACCTGAGACTCTCGTTGCTAGGAGACAATTTATCTGATAATTTTAATGACACTGAAAAATTAAAGGGAACATATATAAAATTAATACAAAAACAAAACGAGAATGCAAATCAAAATATATATTATTTATTAGTACATGAGAGTTACAATTTTTTAGATTTTATAAGAAAACTGCATCAGACAGAATTATTAAATAATAAAATATCAGACACTATCAAACTTCTAAAACTAAAAGGGAACAGTATAAAGAAAGATCAATCTAGTGTAATTTCACAAAAGAAAAAACTCTCTATTCTTGAGAAGGAGTTAGACGATCGTAAAAAAGTTATTGAAATAATCACTAATAATCAGAAAATTTTATTAAAAGAGACAGAAAACGAAGAAGGTAAATATCAAGAACTACTTAAAGAAAAAATTGATGAATCTACAGATTTGTACAGAGAACTTTATGAATACGAATCAGCACTTGAATTTGCAATTGATCCAAAAACCATACCAAAAGAAAGGAAAGGGCTTTTATCTTGGCCAGCTGAAACATCTAGAATAACCCAATCCTACGGATGTACCAGTTTTGCAAAAAGATCTGGCATATATTCAAAATGCCATCATAATGGTGTTGATTTTGGGACAAAGTATGGAAAAATACTAGCAGCAGCAGACGGGGTAATAAAAACTACTGAGAGTTCTTACCATTCAAGGTGTGGTTACGGAAAATGGGTAATTATAGGCCATAGTAATGGACTATCTAGTTTGTATGGTCATCTAAGTAAATTTGTAGTTAGAGAAGGGCAATCTGTAAAAAGAGGTGAAATTATAGGGTATTCTGGCAATACTGGTGTTAGTATAGCTGCGCACTTACATTTTAGTCTTTTTTTGACCACAGGACTTAAAATAGTGCCTTATAGTAATATATCGAGTAGATCTGCCTGTAGAGGTTTTAATGTCCCTGTAGCGCCTTCTGGAGCCGAATTAAACCCAATTTGTTACTTTCCGGAGAATAGATATCAAAACAAAGAGGGGTGTTTTCTTGATTAATAATAATCACTATAATTAAGAACAATAGAGTGTTAATATGCGCAGTGTCGCACAAGATACCTTTTGCGACACATATATTATATATACTAAAAAAGACTTGAGCAGCAATGTATTTATCAAATAAGTCAATAAATCTTGTACAAACTACTTTAACTTTTTCTAATCCTATTTAAAAAAAATGTACAAATATAAAAAAATACTTTGTACTTAGAAACTCTTTCTTGTAATTAATTTTACAAACATTTTGATTTTTATCCTTGTGGCAGAAATTTTTATATATAAATAAATTTTTATTTATAAAAGAAAATTATTTGATATTTTATATTGTTTTCAAAAAACTCCCCTATTGTCTCCTTTTTTGAAAATTGATCAAGTATGTTTATTGGAAAAAAGGTGTCTGCGTTATCAGTTTGGTGTACATCTAAGATAGTTGCATATAGTCCACACAAAATCTTAGAAAATACTTTGAATATTTCCCCACCTCCTATTATAAAAATAGTTTCACTTTTTGAATTCTCCAAGGCTTTTTTTATATTATCTACAAAAAGAACATCTTTGTAAGTATCAATATTAGTTGTTTTTTTACTTAAGACTATGTTTTGTCTTTGTGGCAGTGGACTACCATATGAATTTAATATTGAATCAAATGTTTTTCTACCCATTATAATAGTTTGATTTTTTGTTAGATTTTTAAAATGCTTTAGATCGCTCGGCAAATACCAAGGTAGTTCACCTTTTTTACCCATTGCACCAGTATTAGATTCAAATGCAACCAATCCATATATTTTTTTATTTTTTACAAAACTCATACAATCATTCTGGCAAAAATACTGTCGTGCGATTTATAATTTATTAATTTAATGTCATCTATTGTAAAATCATCTATATTTTTTATTTCAGGGTTTAGCCAAAGTGTTGGTAAATTAAAAGGTTTTCTTTTTAATTGTGTCTGCACCTGTTTAATATGGGAATCATATATATGTGCATCGTTTAAAGTTAAAATGCACTCACCAACATTCATTCCTACACATTGTGCGACCATAGAGAGCAAAAGCGCATAGCTGGCTATATTAAAAGGAACTCCTAAAAACATGTCACAACTTCTCTGCAACATATGTATTGAAAGATTGTTTTTACTATCTACAAAAAATTGAAAAATCATATGACAAGGTGGTAATGCCATCTCGTTGATCTCTCCTGGATTCCAAGCAGTTATTACTAACCTTCTGTCGTAAGGATTTGTTTTTAATGTCTTTATTAAATTTTCCAATTGGTCAACTTTTTTGTTTTGAGAGTCTCTCCAGTCTCTCCACTGGCAGCCATATACCCTACCTAAATCACCTTCAAACTGTGCCTTGTCTATCCAGTAATCAGCATTTGCGTTTGCTGTCCATATGGTTTTTTCTTTCCCAGATATTTTTTTTAATTCATTGTCATCCATTCTATTATTTTTTGTCGGGCCTTTTATAAACCAAAGTAATTCAGTGACAACAGAAGAAAATGCAAGTTTTTTTGTTGTCATTGCTGGAAACCCCTTTTTTAGATCAAATCTTATTTGCTTTGCAAACAATGATTTTGTTGAAGCGTTTCTGCCAGTCCTTTCTGTGCCGTTTTTAATGATTTCTGAGAGAATGTCTAAATATTGATACTCTTGGTGT